>JAJXZR010000034.1 GCA_021779915.1 bacterium | reverse complement strand
AAATTTCTTTCTTGAAGAAGATCTATTAGTTGGGAAAATACTTCGAACCAACCCTTAATAACAATTTTTACAACGCCTGCCTTACTAGTTTTTTCTGAAAGCATATAAGCGGGTCCCTTTTTCTTTTTCACGCTTTGAAGCAGAAAAAAATATCTGCGAAAGGCGGCGAAAAGACCGGAAATCAAGTGATAAGAAGGATAGTCTCGAATTAAATTAAAATACTGGTTTCGATGGATATGAAATGACTTAAAAGCGGAAAAAGAGCCGGAAGTAGCACTGTGATAATGCAAAACTTTCGCTTTCGGAAGAAGAACACATCCCCACATTCGGAGGCGAAGCCGGATGGCAAGATCCACATCCTCAAAATAAGCAAAATATCTGGAAGCAAAAAATTCAATAAGCGGTATAATGACAAACTTATTTTTATCAGTTTTTTTGCAATATTTTTTTTCTTCTTTTTTAGCTACAGTTTCTACTCGAAAAATTCGGTTTTTTTCAGACGGGATATTATCCTTATAAGGATAATAAAATCCGATAAAATGGGGCGGACCGGCAACATCTTTCAGCGCTTTTTTAAGGTAAAGCGCCGAAGCACCAGTCGGTCCAAAAACCTCTTCTTCTTTTTTGAATTTTCGAATATCTCTTCCCGCTCCACGATTGATAGAACTACCATCATCAAAAATCTTGATACCAGCTGCATCAACACTATTCTTGTTAAAATAATTTTCAATCAAGGGAGCAAAACTACCTATTTTCCAGTCACGAGTATTGACGAGAAAAGGAAAACTATCTCGTTTTAATTTACAACCGGTTAAATAAAAAGAAGACCTTTCGTGCAAATTTTTAATAAAATCGGGATTGACCCGGGTATCATTGTTTAGAAGAAGAAAAAAATCAAGCTCGAAAAAATGCAAGGCAAAATTCAAGGCAATGTTGTTGGCAACGGCAAATCCGAGATTTTCACCCAATAACAAAGCCCATAAATTAAGTTTATTTTTTTCAATTTTTTTCTTCAAATAACTACCGGATCCATCGCTGGATCCATTATCAACAACCAAGACCGCAAAATCTTTGTCCTTCTGTTTTTCCAGATCTTCCAACAAATTTTTTAAAAGATCCGATTTATTCCAAGTCGGAATAATAATAACCGTTTTAAATTTTAACTCAGGTAGCGCACTCATTGTTTTTAATCAAAGGTACAAATCTTAAAGCGGGGTCCCAATCCATATTTATGAGGAGTTAAAGAGAATTACTCGTCTACCGAAACTTTGACGCAAAGAAGATTAAACAGGATTAATAGTTTCTCCCACTTTATTTTTAATTCGACTGACTCTGATAAACCCTCCAGTCGGGATTATTTCAATTCCTCTTTTTTCCAATTCATCGGCAAATAAATTCATTCCTAAAGAATCCGAAGCAATGTGAGAAGCGACTACTACATTGATAAACGATTTTTCCGCTTCTTTGGTGTGGCCTTCACTTTGATGCATTGAGATTACAGAACCAATCCCCACATTGGCCAGATGGGGATAAATTTTCGATCCTCCATCCGTTCCTCCTGTTATTTCAGACGCAATCACTTTTCCACAATGATTTTTTCCACTTCCTGCAAATAATTTTGGGGGTGAGCCACGCTTGGCAGCTTCTTGATATTCAGGAATTTCGTAGAGCATTTTTAAAATATCTTTTACAAAAATCAATTTAGAAGCTTTGATTCTATTCTCCAAAAAATTATATACCAGATTGTCCGCCGGGGTATGGACGTTCATCAAATTAGCGCTGATAATTTTTGCCGTATCCACTGTTAGATAGTGATTTCCCGGGTGAATTGACCGTTTAACTTCTTCAATTTTTTTTCTATTAATTCCTTCAATGATATTGATGGGCACTCCATATTTTTCATAAAGATAAAACTGGAGTTTCATGGCATCTCCCAACAGTGCCAAACTTTTTCCAAGAGGATGATGAGCAATAACTGCATCTGCTCCCAATTCTCGTGCAACCAACAACTTTGCCTCCGTCACATCAATCGTCATTAGAATTTTTTTTATCTTTTTTTGGGGGTTACCGGAATGAATCAGGGAATCCGGATAAGGATTGGTCAATTTTTCCTTAGGATAATACTCCCGCTCTTTAGGAGAAAGTTTACTGAAATTGGATTTAATCCTCTTCAACTGTTTTAATACTTCTTTTTCGGTTCGAGGATCGGCCTGCATACCAATTTTTATCGCTAAATCAAGTATTTGCCCAAGAGTCATAAGGAAAATTAAAATGTAAAAATCAAAATGGAAAATTATTGAGTCGCTTCACGAAAATCAATTAATCGTCGCCGTGGGCGACACCATAATTTTTCATTTTGATTTTTCCATTTTCCATTATCTATTATCTATGCTTTATTCGCGCTTCCATAGGCATGGATTTTTTCGATTACTTTCTTCTTGATAGCGTTTCTTACGGCGTCCATAATGTTACGCGGATCAGTAATTGCGCATTTGTCGTCAGTAAGTTGACAAAGCGTATGTACAAAAGCAAGGCGCAGATCGGTATCAACATTGAAACAGGAAACCCCTCCTTCCACGGCTTTTATTATTTTTTCTTCCAACCAATCGGATGAGCCGTGAATAACTAGGGGTATTTTAATTTTTTCCCGAATTTCCGCCAGCCTATCCCAATCGCAATTTTCCAGCTCCCGAAAAAAACCGTGAGCGTTCCCGATTCCAATCGCCAAAGAATCAGCTCCTGTAGCTTCCACAAATTGCCTGGCTTGTTCAGGATCAGTCATAAAATCTTTCCAATTCACTTCCGAAAGATCCGATTCTCCCAAATAGGGTACTACTCCGAGTTCTGCCTGAACCGTTACTTGCTTTTCATGGGCATAATCTACCACTCTTTTTGTAAGATTCAAATTTTCCTCAAAAGAAAGCCTCGACCCGTCTATCATAACCCCGTTAAAGCCTAAGTCAATGCATCTCATGGCTACTTCAAAAGTTTTACCGTGATCAAGATTGATTCCTATAGGAATATCGCCGGATCTTTCTTTAATAATTGTTCTGGTTATTTCCGCAATTTCTTTGGCACCAGCAAATTTCATCGTACTTTCCGTAATTTGAACAATGAGCGGAGACCTTCTCTCCACCGCTGCCATCAAAATTCCCTGAGCAGTTTCCATATTGGAAAGATTAAACGCCCCGACTGCATACCCCCCTTCCTGAGCTTTGGTAAGAATTTCTTTGATACTTGTAAGCATAAGATTGAAATTAATTTTTAAACAAAGAAAATTAATTGTTACGGACCGTGTCATCCCGGGCTTCCTGCCTACCGGCAGGCAGGGACCCAGGATCCAGGAAGATGGACAATTACTCTAATTAACCTAATTATGCTAATTGACCTAAAAAAACACCAAATACCAAACAATAAAAAATAAAATTTGGAAATTGGTTTTTTGGGATTTTATTTAGAATAATTAGGTTAATTAGAGCAATTAGAATAATTTAGTGAGTCTAACTGGATCCCCGGTCGAAACGCCGGGGATGACACAATGATGTAAAATTTTGTCTCTTAGTCTATCTGTATCTCTGGTGCTCCTTCACATTCTTTTACTGGTGGAAGATCTTTGGGGGGACTGCTCTCGCATTTGTATTTCGGATCATTGGTTTTTTTTATGATCGTTTCTATTACTGTTTCTTCCGATTGCGCTAAATTTAAAGTGATTCCTGCTTCCGGATCTCCATAAACATAAGGACCGACATTAGCGTATCCGTGAGTTATGACGGCATAATCCCTAGGATGCTGAAGAACCCACGATCCTAAATCACCAGCAGGACTAACTTTATCAAGATAGCGGCAAAGAAAACCTCTTACAGGTATACTTTTGTAGGTTATTTCTTTACTTTGACCTGGAAATTCTCTCATTTGTTTCATGTCGTCGTACTTATCTTTGTTTTTTGCAGGGTCTGTGTCATCTTTACTAACACTTTCTCTCTTTAAGCTTCCCATCTGATTAGCAACTGCAATAGCTTCTATCTGTGCCATAGAAAAACCTTCCCATCCAACAGTACAAGCGTGACCAGAATGAGTGGCTTCATGAACTAAAATATGGGAAATATCGTAAATTTTGGCTTTCCTGTCAACATAAATATCTCCGCAACCCTTACAAAGTCCTCCGCCCGGAACGTCTCCAATGTGATCGACCATCTTGAATATCATCTTATATCGAAGGGGATCCCTCTTCTCGATTCGCCTCAGAGCTTTTTTAACCGCCTCTTTAGTTCCATCACCCGGAAGCCAGTCATCTTTGTCTAAGGAATCGGGTGGCGGTTTTCGGTCAGTTGTATCAATCATGTCACTAATTTTGTCGCTCTGGCTTCCTTCTGGAGGATTATTAATGTCTAGCGGAGCTGGTTTCTGATTAGTATTGTTCTGATTGGTATTTAAATTAGAGGAATTGGTATTTGTATTTTTATTCGTATTAGAGCTTGAATTATTGCTATTACTATTACTGCTAGTTGACCCGTTTTGAGTAGTCAAAGAACTTTTGCTGATCAGTTGTGATAAATCTGAAGCAGAAGGCAAGCTGGAATTTCTTTGAACCAGAAGGCTGTTGCCATCTTCTAATACTCCTTTATTTAAAATATCCCCAATCAGTTGTTTGGTTACCTCTGGATTATTCGTGTTGCTTAAAGAATTTTCAATTAGGCTTGATATGTCCGAATTATAATTGGTTTTGGCTTTTTTTAAAGTGTCTTCTTTAACCATTTCAGTAAGCAACCCAACCATATCATCGTTATTGAAAGCACTGCTAGCGGTATTAATCGTATTTCCTTTGAGGTCGGTTAATAAAACATTACTCAAATCACTAGTGGTCGATCCAATCCCTTGATCGCCAGTATTAGTGGTACCGGATAAATAATTTGAAATGGTATTTGACAAAGAAGGATTGGTCTTGGATATTTCTTCCAGGGAAGACGCCAGATATTTATCCAATGTGCCTCCTATGTCCTCAACCTTAATCAGGCCATTTTGTTTGGTAACCGTCAGAAGAGGAGCGTAAACTTCCTTGTTGCCATTAGAAAAACTCTGAACACCTGGAGCGGAAAAAGTAAGATATTCCCCTTCTTTCAGGTTCTGAAGCTGATCCATAAAAAGTGAAGCTGCCAAGAGTCCACTGATCTGGGCTGTTTTATCGGTACTTTCTAGGTATTGACCTAAAGTCAGATAGGTGGTAATTTTGTTACCATTTTGATTATTATACTGGATAGTAGCTGTTTTATCTTCTGTCGGCGGAGTATTCTGAAATTCCTTTTCGCACTTGAATTGCCACCAGGAACCCTGGTTTTTATAATTGAGAACACTGAAAAAACCATGGATGACAACCCATCCCAAAATAACAAACGCGAACCCAATCAAGGTTCCCAAGAGAATACTTTTTGATTTTTTCTGAAATGATCGGCTTCCAAAACTAAAGACATAAGAAAAACCGGCAATAACCGCAATCAAAACGGCAAAAACAAAGGCCAAAGCCAATATGATATTATAAGTTCCACTTAATGTTTCCAAAAAAGAGCAAAAGCCACAATTCAGACCATTACAACTCACAGCACTTCCTGACGCTCCAAGAGCCACATTTATAAGAATCATTTATATTTATATTAATTGTTTATTTTGATCGATATTTTTTCGAGTTAAGTATAAATGATTTATTCGAGAAAACAAATAAAAGCGAGTTAGTTTATAAAAAAATTTTTATTTTTTACCCTTGATTTCTTTTAATTCTTCCTCTATTTTTTCTATCTCTTTCTTCTCTTCTTCCTCTATCTCTTTATTTTGTTTAACTTCTTCTTCTAAAAAGACAATTTCTTCTCTCTCTTCCTTAATAACCTCTTTTTGTCGCACAAGAACGATGGCTATGGCAACAAAAACGCAAATCAGCAAAAGAATGGCTAGCCAGCCGATAGGACTTAAAATAGCCAGGGTATGTATTAATGCATCTAAGGGCGTATCGACCGACTGTTTGCTTGAAATGAGATCTTGGCACTTTTGAATATAAGGATTGACACTTTTTGCCACATTGAATTTTTCATTGAAACTTTTAACTTCTGTTAGAATCGAAAGTGCTTCCTTGCAGCTAGACTGGCGAAAAAAATTTATGCCATTTAAGAACTGTTTGTTGTATTGGCCCAGATTTAATTTAAGCTCTCCTCCTGAAGTATTGAATTTTTGAATACCTTCCTGAACCGAATTAATTGGGATTGCAAAAGCAAAATTGTCTCCATTGTCTTTTCTATCCCTCTGGGTTTGATAAGTCACCATCCCAATAACTTTTCCACCTTCATCCAGGAGTGGACTGCCACTGGAGCCGTCAGAGATCTTAGCGTCGGTCTGAATAATCTTAAAAGCTTGATTATCTGAATCTTTAATCGCACTGATCACTCCTTGGGTAAAGGTGGCTTCTACGAGACTATTATCGTTTAATTCCGCCGTAGTAGGAAAACCGAAAATGCCTATTTTTTGCCCTCCTTGGAGAGATGAAACGTCACCGAAAGGAAGAGCTGGAAGATTTGTTTGGTCAATTTTTATCAAGGCAACATCAAAACTGTCTTTGGCAAAATTATCGTTAGAACTTATGATTTTGGCGGGAAAACCCTCCTTCATCAATTCAACAACCCCATTTTTGAGGGAGGAGGGGTTGAGCACAACAAGCTCTTCTTGAAAATTAAACTGGCTATTTTGGAGCAAATAATCTTTGATTTTATCCACATACTCTCTGGTCTTGACGTTTCCGTCCGGTCCTGAAAAGCTGGAAGAAACAGGGGCTTCTCTAATTTTTTCTGTTGCGACACCCGTAATCGCCTTAAGTTTGGTATCCCGATCCAAAATTACATGGGAATTAGTTAAAATATATCCATCCTGGCTTACAACAAATCCACTCCCAGTTGTATATTCATCCACTGGGACTGTTTGGTTTTCTCCCTCACTCGGAGAAATAGTCAGCTTGTTTAAATCAAGTTTGAAAGGTTTAATAATCGCTTCCCCCTTCACGTGTTGAACAATCCGCACCACCCCTGGACGAGTGAGATTAACCAGATCTTCCTGATCCAGTGCCTGCGTTTGGGCTCCTTTAGCTCCAAAAGGGCTTAACGCCAACACGAGTAGCAATAAAAAAGACATCTTAAAAAACACCGAAATCTTTTTGTAATTTTTCATTTTTATATTAAACTTGTTACTTATTTAAGGTATCAATTCTTTATACCAAAATTTTATTAAATAGGTTACTTTTGAAAGAATTTTTAAATTTTTAAACAAAGAATTATTTTATTCTAAGTGTCATCCCGGGCTTGACCCGGGATCCATTTAGACTGTTAGAATGTTATTTTAGTGTATATCCTTGGAAACTAGACAAAAAATGTTTTTATTAGACTAATACTGTTATCCTGGATCCCGGGTCAAGCCCGGGATGACGCGGGGAGAGCAAGAATGATATAGTTGAAATACTTTCCAGTCTATTTTTTATCGGTACAAAAAAAGAACTCCCCGAAAGGAGTTCTTTTTAAATGTTGAAGCATCGAAAATACGAGAAATTACCAACTAAACAAACTGGTGATCCAGTGCCAGATTCTGGAAAATAGCGATTGGCCTTGGGAGTTGTTGTCTGAAGAACCGCCTTGCAGGTTGATATTGGTGTTGGTGTTGTCTGAAGAGCCACTGTTTGTATTCAGCTGTTCTCCATTTGTGTTAGCGTTCAATTCTCCACCAACCGTATTTTCTCCCTGGTTCATAGCGTCGGAAACTGGTCCGTTACCACCAGTCGTTCCACCATTTCCACCATTACCTGTTCCACCATTTCCAGTTCCCCCACCACCGTTACCCGCGGCCAAGGAAGGAGTTGGTCCTCCACCTGTTCCTCCACCACCATTACCTCGACCATTACCTCCGCCAGAAGAATTGGTATGGGTTGTAATTCTAATCGAAACAGTCTTAGCCTCACCAATATTACCAGCCTCGTCAACTGTGATCACTTTGTAATAATATCTTTTCCCATGTTTGACATTGAAATCTGTATAATGGTTGTCAACTGGGTTATTCGTACTCACAAGAGTGTTATTATCCGCCACAAAATCTTTGCTTTTCCCTTGATAAACATACACTAGGTCTATATCCTGGTCATTAACATCCCAAGTCAGTGCCACTCTGTTTGGATTTCGATGATAATTAGCCACTAAATTATCCACTTGATTGGGGAATTGGGTATCAATTTTTACATTCTTAAGACCCACAACACTCACATTTGACGCCTTATCAATGGTTCGATAATAAACCTGCCAAATTCCTTCATCCAACACTATTGGACCAGTGTAAGACAACCACTCACCAGAAGTTCCATTCAATTGGTATTCGATTCTGTCAACATCAAAATTATCATTAGCAGTCAAAGTAATCTCTGGTCTATTGGCATACCATCCATTCTTTCCGTCTGGATCAGAAGAAGTGATCGCCAAGGTTATCTCAGGAATTGTCTTGTCATTGACAATAATGAGCTTGTAGGAATTCTCTTGATTCCCAGCCACATCGATAGCATGTGAGGTAATAGTATATTTATCGTCAGTTAAAGTAGTGGGTGATTTTAACCCATCATAATTCCAATTTCCATCTGAATAAACAGTATCAACTAAAAGTTCCGTCGCACTAGTCACAAAATCAGTTCCATTCCAGTATTGGTCAATACCTTTTTTGATAGAAACTTTAACACTGCTCACACCACTGCCATTTATCTCATCCCAAGCGGTTCCCGAAATTGACCCGATCCAAGTGTTTATGCTAATAGTGCTACCGGAGCCTGAATTTTCCGGAGAGGTAATTTTGCTTTCCGGTTTAGACGTATCAATATTACCAACTGTTGCTACTGCGGTACCTGTATTTCCGGCAACATCAACGAACTCAAAAGTAAACGTTCCGTTTGCTGTGAATGTACGTGAAGTTTTTCCGGAATTATTTGTTACGGTAACTGATTCACTTGGATTAAGGGTTGCAACTACAAGTCCATTAGTCCAATCAGTTTTATCATAAGAAACAGTTGCGGTTGGCGCAGTTTTGTCGATTCTAACGGTATTTGTGGCAGTCTTGATTCCTTCTGTATTCCCCGCATTATCCACCGAAAAATATTTGATAGTGTAAACCCCATCAGTACTCAAAGTAACTGAATTTCCAGTTGCCGATGAAATCGTCGGGTCACTGCCGTCCGTGGTGTAGTAAGTTGTTTTGCAACCACTTCCCGCACTTCCATCATCACAAGCAAGAGCGATTGTTACATCCGAATTATGCCAAGCATTATCTGTATTATCGGTAGTTGTTGGCACAGTCTTATCAATATCCGCTCCGTTTGAAACAACTGAAGCTGTGTTACAATTTCCGGCCTTATCACAAATATTCGGAGTGACTAAGCAAGTCTGATTCGTTCCTTCATTGGTTATATCACAGGTTGGAGCAATATATCCGTCCGCCATATTTGTGTCGGTATAATTGAATGTGGAAGTCTGGTTACTCGTGTACCAACCAGAAAAAGGTGTCTTTGATGAAAGAATTGGAGCAATTTTATCCACTGTCACAGAATCATAATTAGCACTTCTCACATAATTACTTCCTGTAAGGTCTCTGGCAGCAATTTTGATATACATGACGCCATCATTCCATGAAGAAGGAACTGTATAAATGGCTCTATATGTATTGCCACTAACTTTGGTCATAGAAACAGAAGTAGGTGAGGGGCGATTCGAGTAGGCAAGGTTATAGGAAAAATCAGCTGAAACCGCATTGATTCCTGAACTATCTGTTACATCAGCAGTAATAGTGATTTTATCTCCCGCCTTAACATAGTCTTTATCAGCAGAAATATTGTTAATTTCTGGTGCAACTGTATCTACAGTCCAAGAGCGGGATGCAGGAGTTTGGTCGACGTTGTTGGCAGGATCTTTTGCCCTTACATAAAAAGTGTGGTTTCCCTGGCTCAAGCTGGAATAATTTTGCGGACTTGCGCAGGAAGAATATCCGCCATCATCAAGCTGGCATTCAAAACTGGCCGTACCATCCGGAGAGCTGAATGCAAAGCTGGCGGACTGGGTGTTGACTAATCCTGACGGACCGGAATTGATGGTGGTGTCAGGAGCAACAGTATCAACCGTCACTTTCCATGGAGTACTCCAAGCGCTTGCATTACCAGCTTCATCAATCGCTCGAACATGCCAGTAATAGAAATTGTCAGGTGTGCCTGGGCTGGGAACTTGTGGCGAAGTTAAATTACCATGAAATCCAGACCGACTCACGAAAGAGCCACCATCACCACTTGTAGAAGCTGAATAAGAGAACTCCCATTCATAAATTGTTGCATCGCTGACCGAATCCCACGAAAAGGTGAAATCATGAGTATTGACATAGCTGTTATCCGCAGGGGAAGGTGTTTTAGGAACAGCCGGAGGAGTTGTGTCAACGGTTGTGCTCAATGACTGTACAGTGCCACTTTGATTTCCAGCATTGTCTTCGGCTTGAACACTCAATGCAAAATCTCCATCGCCACGAGCGGAAAGATCTTGTGTTAAGCTTGTGTTTGTAGTTGTACCGGTTAAAATTCCAACTCCTCCTTTTAACAAATTCCAAATATAATTACTAATACCGGAAATAGCTCCATCAGAGGCCAACCAGCTCCACGTAATATTGGTTTGTTTGGTAGGACTGAGAACATTTGCAGTAGGTGCTCCTGGATCAGTTGGTGGAGTATTATCAATTACAAAATGGAGACCGAGAACATCTCTGTATTGAGTGACAGCTGTGTCATTTCCACGGGCTGCATTGTCATATTCGCCGTACATCACATAGTATCCACCTTCTGGAAGGGATGAAACACAATCGGTTAATTGTTTACCAGTTATTGTGTTTGTTGTTCCAGCTAAACTATACGTATTTTTCGGTTGACGAAATCCGCAATAAGCCTTATTCCACCCAAAAGTACCATCCGGATTAGCTTGAAATATAGAAAATGTTTCGTATTTTAGACCGGAAGAAGGAGTGTTGTCAGCTACTGTTGAATCAAAAGTCAATTCATTTATATTTTTTGTATAAACCAGTCCGGAAACCTCTGTTCCATTTTTGTAATATTTATGCGTCGCATTAGGCGCAACCGTATCAATAGTTAATTCATTGTTTGTTGAATCAACGCCAGTATTGCCAGCAGTATCAGTCGCACTTGCTTCGACATTATAGGTTCCATCTGATAGCGCTGGGGTGATTGTATTGTCAGCCAATTCCCAAGTTCCGTCGCCCTTATTGGTAGCAGAAAAGGTATTGCCATTAATCTTAACTGAAATTGTAGCAGAGTTATCATCTACCGTTCCAGTTAATTTTGGAGTGCTATCGTTGGTAACGAAATTATTTACGGTTACTGTTGGGGCGACAGAATCAACTGTAACACTCCATGGCCCAGACCAATCGCTGCAGTTGTCAAGACTATCGCAAGCTTTAACTTGCCAATAATAGGTATTATCCGCAGTACCAGACGCATCGATTTGTGAATCTGTAAGAGCTTCTGATGTATACAAAGGTGAGGACAGAGCATTGTTACTACCAACCGCTGAGTTGTATGAGGATTGATAATAATATTTAACTGGGGTTGATCCTTCTGCATCAACACTATCCGACCAATCAAGAATTAATCTCGCTGGTTTTACGGAGGAACCACTTGCAGGAGTAGACAAAGTCGGAATACTAGGCGCGGTGGTATCTACTGTCGGTACAATCGGTGTTAGATGCTGTAAAGTAGCTGTAATTATATTATTAGTTTTATCGATCGAAACAGTTGATGGCGGTGTGTCTAATCTATAATCCTTCCAATTACTTCCGTCATAGTAATAAATCGAGGAAAAATGATTTTCGTCGAGATAATTAGCATCTGTAATGGGACTATCGACATAATGAATCGTAATGGTAACCGGAAAATTTGTTATTCCAGACGCATCGACGTTGTAATAAAAATTGCCAACCCCGAAAGTAGTCCCCCCGGCTGGCACATCTTTTAATTCATCATATTTTGCCACAAACATAGTTCCTGATCCTTTCACGTCGTTAATGGTAAGATTGTCAACCGTAACATCTGTAGGGTTAGTATTGTCAAGAGTAACCCCTTTACTGTCCCCACCGGAATAAATATCTGATGTCGAAGAACAACTCGCATCCAAACACCAAGGCGAAAAAGTTACATTAGCGCTAACTTTATCTCCCACACCCGTTCCTGATCCGCTCGGCCCACTTTGATCACCCCACCAGTTGTTAGTGGCATCAACCGTTGGTTTAGTTGAGTTTACTCCAAAATCATTTCCGCTAAATTTATTATTGTTAGCTACTACGGTACTACTATCATCCGCATCATAACCGACAACAACACCATCAGTACAGTTGGAAACAGTATTCCCGGTTATTGTTGCTTTCGTGCCTGCACCAAAATATGTCGTAGCCATAATCCCAGCTGAAGTTGAACCATCAACAGTTGCCACCCCCACATTACCAGAGATGTTATTATTAGTAATAGTTGCATCTGCTCCTGCTCCCAATTCTATCCCATAGTCAAGCCAATCACCAGCTCCTTTGCCTGTGTAGGTATTCCCTGTAATAATAGCCTTGGTTCCGGTTCCGTAAATAAACATTCCAATTCGCCCGATATTACTAAAATCATTGTTAGAAATTGTTGAAGTATAGCCATCATAAACCACAATTCCTCTTCCTTCATATGACGTGCTTGGATTATAGAGTATGTTCTTTATAATATTGTTTTCTATATCAGAAGGACCATGGGATCTAATTGCTTGAAAAATTTTATAGCCATCTCCATCGAGAGTCACATTTTTCAATGTGAAACTTTTGCCTGAATTCACAAGAAACCATCCTCTAGGATCATCCGAACTTCCGGTATCCTGTGCTGGTTTGATTATAGTCGTTGTTTTATCTGCGCCAACAATTGATAAATTTTTATCTATTACTATCTGCCCAACTTCGGTATACGTCCCTGCTGCCACATTGACTGTCCCTCCTTCAGAAACGGCTTTTACTGCATCTTGGATTTTTGCGAATGCATTAACTCCGTAAATATAATTTTTTTCTCCTAAAGAAACAACAGGATTGTTTTCATATCCGGACCAAGCGGCACTTACAGCTACATCGGAAGTATCACCAAGCGTTTTACCATCAAGAGAAACGGTTGTTTTACTTAAATTACTTTCAAAGTATATGGCAAAAGCGTCAGTTGGAGTTTTATGGTCGGTTAGATCGCTGATTGTATTATTAGACAAAACTGCGCCTGGCGTATTTCCTTCCAAGCCAATTGCATGAGCCCAAAGACCTTCTAAACTACTAATGGTGTTATTTTTTACTTGCAAGTTAGAATTGGAAACAGCACTCTTGTAGCCATGATTAACAAGCAAGCCATAAGCACCAGCGCCACCACCATAGCTTGGGCCACCGATCCAATTTGCGGTAGAAGCATAAACTTTACTAATATTATTATTTTCAATATCTAAACCATTGATTGTGCCTGTACTGCCACTATCTCCGACATAAATACCTTTCGCACTGCTTCCGGCCGAACCACCATGTTTCAAGTTTGTGCTTCCAATATTTGAAATTGTATTGCCAATAATTGTAGTGTTAGACATTGCGTTTGATCCACTAATACCAATCGCTTGAGCAGAACCACTAGCAAGTCCAGTCCCAATATTTTCTATTTTATTGTTTGTAATAATTAAATTACTAACTCCAATAGCGGAAATACCGGAATTTCCATTCGGATTCGTAATATCGAAACCATCCACAGTTACACCATCACTAGTAATCGTAATTAATCCAGTAAGATAAACTCCGCTTTCAGCTTTAAGAATAACGGCTTTACTAACAGTCACATTTTCTGTATATGTTCCCGCTTTAACATTAACTGTATTTCCGCTCACCGTAGCTGAATCATTGATGGCAGCTTGAATTGAGCTAAAACATTTATCTCCAGCTACTACTGTAAAACTGGCATTGGAACAGTCACTAGAAACAGATCCTGTTACTACAAAAATCGTAAAATGGTCCAATGTCACGCTGACAGAGACAGTGTCGGTTTTGGTTAGGCCAGCAGAGGGTGCGTCGGTTTTTTCGAGATCGGCCACATTTTCCGCATACTTGATTTCCACTTTTTGTTCGTCTTTCGGTTTTGGCAGAGTCAGATCATATTTGAAAGTTCCGTCCGCCATATCAGAAGTAACATCGTAGGCTTTGTTAGAAAGGGCGTGCATAGAAGCAACTTGTTCGTCAGTCAGGGTAATTTCTTCGATAGAAAGTTTTCCGGGATTAGCTGGTAATTGTGTGAAAGTGACGGTGACTTGATCGTTTTGAGGAGCTTTATAGATTGTATTGAGCTCAACTGGTCCGATAACTTTGGTGTTTTCATTTTTACCTGCTTCCCACTGGGGCTTCGAAGTTGAAATGTTTTGGTTGAGATTGCCATTTGTAGGAGAACTGTCTTTTGAGTTTACATTACTGGAGTTAGTGTTGGTATTAACGTTACTATTGATATTGTTATTGTTGTCACTGTTACCATTGCTATTGCTATTATTGTTACCGTTAGAATTCAGATCAATATTTGCATTAGCGTTAGCATTACTGCTTTTAGTCTCCGTTTGAGTTGTTTGATTTGAAGAGGGAGTTTTGTCGGGAGTTTGTGTCTGAACTTTTTGAGGATCCGCTAGAGGTTCGGTAGAGTTTTTATTGGAATTTTCGGCAGAAGAAGTGGCGTTTTCAGGAACTGGTTTTGTTGTTGTATCGTCTGGTTTGGTGTTGGTGTTTTCGTTTGCTTTCGATTCTTCTGGTTTAAGAGTATCGGAAACTTTTTCGGTTGTTTTTACGTTATCATTATTGTTACTGGAGTCTTTTTTTGAATCGGAAGAGGATAGGTTGGAGTTGGAATTTTTAGAATCTGAGCTGGAAGAGGCAGTAGTAGGAGCGGATGTCCCTCCAGAAGGGTTGGTTATTTCATCTGCTCTTGCCGTCATCAGTCCCACAGTTAAGAGATTCATGTTACACATGGAAAAAATCAGGACCGGTAACATTGCGACCGAAAATGTTTTGTTCAGGCGCTTCATTCTCTTGCTTGTCAGTTTCGGCAAGATGCTTCTTCGGTTGTTGCTCATTATTTTTTTAAATAAAAAATAAAAATATTAAAAAACTCCCAAAAAGCTTTTATAACTCGGAAAATAAGACCAAGAACATTGAAAGTATTTCTTATTTATGGTATTGGTTATCTGATTTTTAAATTTGAACGAAAGAAATCAAAATCAGCTATTTCTTCTAAATTATTTAATTCAAACAAAATTTAAAAAAACCGTCAAAAAAAAGAAAACAAAGAAAGTAAAAAAATAATGAATAATAAAAAACGGAAAATAAACTTAGAAAGTCTTTATTAGCTCTGTTTTACAACTCACCTTAATTTTCATTTTATTTAAATTTTAGAAAAAATTTATCTTTGTCGTGGCATACTAAAATCAAGTTTTAGTTTTATGAAAGAGAAATTGATAAAAATAGGCGCAAAAAGGATCTTAAAAAATTCCTAAAAAATAACTACAAGCTTATGAAAAACATAAACAACGCTCTAATTTCTATCAGGTATCAGCAACTAGATTATCATCTTTCATATCTCTTCATACTAAGCGAATTCATTACCACGCTAACCGAAGAGAACGCCATGGCGAGGGCGGCTAGCGAGGGACTAAGGAGCCATCCGGTGACAGGGTAAAGAACTCCGGCAGCCACAGGAATGCTAATGGCGTTGTAGGCAAAGGCCCAAAAAAGATTTTGTTTAATTTTGCGGGAAATGTAACGGCTCAATTTGATCGCACTGACTATGTCTTGCAGATTATCCCTAACAAGGACAATTTCTCCGGTTTCCATAGCGATGTCCGTTCCGCTCCCAAGAGCTATTCCTAGATCAGCTCTGGCTAGCGCCGGCGCATCATTGATGCCGTCTCCCACCATTGCTACATGCTTCCCTTCGACTTGAATTTTTCTGATTTCCTCGGCTTTTCCTTGGGGCAATATTTCCGCCAGCACTCGGTCTGCTCCAATTTTTGAGGCGATAGCCTTGCCGACTCGACTGTTATCCCCGGTAATAACATAAACTTCCTTCCCCATCGATTGAAGCTCTTGGGTGGTTTGTTTGGCAAAATCTTTCAGCGTATCAGCAATTCCAATAATCCCGATAATTTCCTTCTCTTCAGCCAGAAATAAAACCGTTTTGCCTTCTTCTTCCAACACCTCGGCTTTTCTGTCCAAGAAATTATTTTCGATTTTATTTTCCAGCAGAAATTTTTTGGTTCCTAGGTAGACCTGTTTTTTATCAATTTCTCCACTCACTCCCTTGCCAGCAATCTCTTTAAAATTTACAACTTTTGCCAATTCGATATCTTCCTGCTTTGCCTTTAAAACCACAGCACTAGCCAATGGGTGATTGGAATTTTTTTCTAGCGAGGCTGCCATTTCCAAGACGTTTTCCTTTTCGACTTTCGACTTTTGGTTTTTGACTATGTCCGTCACGACAGGCTCCCCCTTCGTGAGTGTTCCAGTTTTATCAAAAACCACCACATCTATGTTTTCCGCTTTGGAAAGAGCGCTGGCATTTTTAATCAGGATTCCCTTTTGGGCAGAAAGAGCCGTTCCCATCGCAACCGCCGTAGGAGTAGCCAGTCCCAAAGCACAAGGACAGGCAATAATAAGGACAGCCACAAAAACCGAGATAGCAAAATTAAAATCCCCTGTCACAAAAAACCAAATCGAAAAACTCAAAACGGCAATTAACATAACCACCGGAACAAAATAAAAGGCAATCTTGTCAGCTACCTTTTGAAGTTTAGCCTTGGAATTCAAGGCCTCTCCCACTGTTTGAATAATTTGGGCAATCATCGTTTCATTACCCACTTTTCTAGCAGTAAATTTTAAAACGCTGGTTTTATTGATTGTTGCCCCTATTACCCAATCACCCTTTTTTTTAAGTACTGGCATACTTTCCCCCGTTATCGCTTTTTCGTCGACACCCGAATTTCCTTCAAGAACTATCCCATCCACCGGAATTTTTTCTCCCGGCTTAACTAGAATTATATCCCCCACCAAAACATCTGCAATTGAAATTTTTTCTTCTTTCCCTTCCCGAAGAACCGTCGCAGTTTTGCTCTGAATTCCTATCAATTTTTCAATAGCCTCACTGGTTTTTCCTTTTGTGAGAGCTTCGAGGAATCTACCCAGCGAAATAAAAATCAAAATAAAGGCGCTACTATCAAAATATAAATATTTCGAAGGAGGGCTTAAATTTAGCAAAGGCGCAATAGTAATATACACACTGTAAGAATAGGCAACCAGAGTTCCGACAAAAATCAAAGAATCCATATCAGGATTAAGTTTCAGGAATGCCCTAAAGCCCTTCTGCCAAATTTTTCTCGAAACAACGATCACGAGCGTTGCAAGAACAAATTGAATTATTCCGCTATTTGTTTCTAGGACAAACGGAACAGGGAGTTTAAAAATTCCTGTTATCGCAAAATACAAAAGCGGAAGACCCAATACTAAAGAATAGATAAACTGTTTTTTATTTTTTTCGACTTCATCCTGTTCCTGCTTGTCGCCCGCATTCATAGAAAACTCTTCTTTTTTTAAGGAAACGGGATATCCCAGATCGTTAACCATAGTGATTATTTTTTGCTTATCGACGATTGATTCGTCAAAAACAACCGAGGCCTCTCCCAAAACTAAGTTGACTCTCGCCTCTCTTATTCCCGATTCTTTCTTCAAAGCCTTCTCAATTTTGAGAACACAAGAAGCACAGTGAATACCGGATAATTTCAGGTTTATTGTTGTTATTTTTTGCATAAAAGAAAATTAAATAAAAAATCAACATCTAGCTTTATTTAATTGAATGTTGCGTAGCGACTCCTTAATTTTGCACTTTTCATTTTAAATTTTTAATTAACAATAAATTTTCCCCAAACCATTCTCATTCCGCAACTGAATTTAATTTCGCCCGTATGCGTGGGGGTGAATTCAATCACGTTTTCCCCCTGGGAAAGTTTCTTTGAAATATTAAACTCAGGAATCAAAATTTCACTGGTGCAGTTGGAAATTTCTTTGGCATTTACAATAAAACGAACTGGGATCCCCTTTTTAATGTTCAAAGTGTTCGGCGAATAACCTTCATAAGTTAGATCCATCCTGACTTCCTGAAAATTTTGGTTCTGCTTTTGATTATTGTTCGTGCTGGGAGAAACAATTGTTTTAGCATCTTCCGTTTTTACGATTGGAACAGACCTAAAATTCATCAATCCCCTATTGAGAGTAAAAATTCCAAGTAAAATAACAATTACTCCAGAAACTTTCATGACCAGAGCAATTCTTTCCCGACTGAGGAAAGAAATGAAATTTCCAAAAAGAAACATAAAAGGAATTGTTCCTAGCGCATAAGAAGCCATGGAAAGACCTCCAACAATTCCTGACCCGGAAGCAAGGGCATAAATCTGCATAGCCTGGAGCGGACCACAGGGCATAAACCCGTTGAAAAACCCAATCACAAAAGGCGCTTTGGGTGTTTTTCCTTGAGTGAGAGAAATAACCCATTTTCCCACAAAAACTGGTAAAATCCCAGTAATTTTTTCCAGAAAACTTATTTTTCCCATCAAAGTAATTCCCACAGCGATCATAAATAATCCAGCTAAGAGAGTCACTGCCCCATTAAAACTGCGTGAAATGGCAAAAAAAGAACCAATGCTCCCAAGAATAATGCCCGTCAAAGTATAAGATACCAGTCGTCCGGAATTATACATCAGATGAGGGTAAACCATCTCTTTTCGAGATTTGCCCACACAAAATCGAGACGAATAAGCAATCACCATCCCTCCGCACATCCCCATGCAATGAAAGCTAGCCAGAAGTCCGATAAAGAAAATCAGGTAGTAACTTAAATTTTTCTCGTTGAGCTTGGCAAGAATTTCAAAAAATCCAAAACGGAGTGCCAGAAAATACAAACCAGAAACCACCGCTATAAAGGCTAGGAGAAGAATAAATTTATTGAGCAAACCCACGTTTTTCTCTCCTGGCTGAAGTGATTCCTTAATGAGTGGTCCCACTTCGTAATTCAAATTTTC
The DNA here is from genome assembly GCA_021779915.1 of bacterium. Classification (GTDB taxonomy): domain Bacteria; phylum Patescibacteriota; class Minisyncoccia; order CAIUEV01; family CAIUEV01; genus JAJXZR01. The sequence continues at coordinate 588 of JAJXZR010000034.1, read as the reverse complement.
TATCGTACTTTTGATTTCTTTTAGACTCACTTCGTTGGAATCATAAGTCAAATGGCACATATGCGTCTTGTCATCAACCAAAATCGATTTAATCCCCTTCAGAAGCTCGACCTCACCTTCAATCAGGCTTTTACAGCTTTTACAATGGATTCCAAAAATTTTAAATTTTATTTTTCTTTGCATGATTATTTCTTAATTATTTATTTGAAAGCTTAGTTACTTTCAAAATCTCTTCCACCATTTCTTCCTTTTTTTTCTCATTTTCGCTCTCCATAGCATTTCTAAAGCAACTGCCCAGATGCCCTTCCATCAACAACTGATGGGCGGATTTAAGCATTCCAATAACCGCCAAGTTCTGTTGCATAATATCAATGCAATATTCACCAGACTCAGTCATTTTGATTATTTTTTCCAACAAACTCTTGGATTTCTTAAAATTCAGAAGAGCTTTTTCTCTAGAATTAGTCATGTTTTTGGTTAATGATTTAAAATATTGAATTTAAAAATAAAGAAAAATTCTGAAATATTGCTTTCAAAAACTAGGGGATTTCCTACAAGAAAATCATAGTTTTTGAAAGCAATATTTCA
>JAJXZR010000017.1 GCA_021779915.1 bacterium | reverse complement strand
CCGATAAAAATAAATTGATTGAAACGAAAGAAAATGCACTTAGGATATTGATTAACGATCTCTATCGCAAAGATGATCGAGGAATAATAGAGATACTGCTTTCTTATTCGGGAATATCTTCCTTTGTCCAGGAAATTGCCTATACGGAGCAAGCCGATCAAAAATTTCTTGGCAAACTTCAAGAAATAAATGCACTTAAGAAGGATTTAGAAACTAAGAGAGCGGAACAAGACCAGAAAAAAAGAGATATGGAAACTTCCAGAGCTAAGGGGTTGCAAACCACTCAATATTTGGAAGGCGAGCAAGGATCGAAAGAAAGAATGCTGGAAGAAACTCAGGGGGAAGAGAGTAAATATCAAGAAATGTTAAAGAGGGTTGAAGCAGAAAAACAAACCATTTTGGGGGACCTTGATGAACTCTCGGCAAGTGATGCGGGGGAATTGAATATTGTTCAGTCCAACCAAGAGAAACCTACTTCTGGTTTGGCTTCTACCGATTGGTATTATTCCCAAAGGGATTCCAGGTGGGGAGGGAACAATATTGGCTTTTCCAACACTAAAATGAGTAAATATGGATGTGCGGTAACTTCGATTGCAATGGTTTTAAGATATCATGGTATCGGTATGGATCCGGGCATACTTGCTCACCAGCCTATTTTTTCCAATGACCTGATTGTTTGGCCGGATATGTGGCAATATGTTAAAAGGATTGGGGGTTATTCTCATGGAAACATTGATTGGAAGACTGTTGATAATGAATTGGCAGATCACAACCCAGTCATTGTTTTTGTGAGGGCAAATGGCAGAGGGGCGGGGCATTATGTGGTTGTTCACCACAAGGATAATAAAGGAAAATACATTGTTCATGACCCTTACTGGGGTCCTAACATGTATCTTGACTCGACTAGAGAAAATATTGGAACTCTCTATCATTCCAGTACATCGGTCGATCAAATGATTATTTATCACAACACTAAAAGATCTTTAGGGGATTTGCCTCCCCAAGAACCCGCTCCTGAAACGACTAAAAAAAACACTAATACAAACAAAAATGCTAATACGAACGCCTCGGCGCAAGGTCTTTCCGCTAATGAATATGACAAAATTTCTGGGCAGATAAATAATTCTAATAAAAACAGCAACAACAGTAATAATAACAGTAGAATAGTAATAAAAATGGAAAATAGGGAGGCCAAGAGCAAGAAAAAGTTTAAGTTAATAAATGAAATTTTGTCAAAATAGCATCACTTTTTTTCCATTAAGCCAAAATTTTAAATTCATTTGATGATAAAATCTCAAATCATCCTTGGTATGGTAGGCAAAAGAGCCTCTGGTAAAGATGTGGTATCTAGGTACTTGAAAGATAAATTTTCTGCCGACGAAATTGTTTTTTCTGATTTAATTAGAGAAGTTTTAAAAATTTTGGTGATTAGTGAAGAAAGGGAAAATATTAGTTGGTTTATTTCCAAGATGAGAGAGCGTTTTGGAGGAGGATTGCTTGTTAAGGCAGCGATGCTGAAAATGGAGGAAAAAAAAGCCGGGATTGTGATATTGAACGGAATAAGAAAAAAAGACGAAGCGGAAATTTTGCAAAGAAAAATTGGAAAAAATTTCTTTTTAATCTCCGTAGTATCGACCGACGAGAATCGTTTTAAGAGGGTTAAGATGAGAGAATTTTATGGAAATAGAAAAAAAGACGAAATCAAACCTAGTATAGAAGAATTTCTTTTGGAAGAAAAAGGGTTTGAAAGTGAGAATGAAATTGAAGAATTGGAAAAAATGGCAGATTATTCAATAAATAATAACAGTAATCTTGTTGATTTAGAAATTGCAATTGGCAAATTGATGGAAAAACTGACGCAAAAATAATTACAAATATTTTTTAACAAGGTATCTTTAACAAAGAACCAATATTTAAACCTTACTTCGGATGAATATTATTTATAGGGTTATAACAGATATTTCTGGGATGCGTCCCTCTTACGGAACATTGCTGTTGGTTATTTTTGTAATTGCAAGTCTCGTTCTCGCATTCAAGCTAGGCAAGGGAGGAGTCCTCCGCAATATTATCGGAGTATACATTGCGATTGTGGTTTGCAGTTTTTTACCATTTTTGAATTTTGAGTTTCAAGGGATTAAACTGCCCAATATTCCATTTTTAAATGTTGGAATACTAATTGTGTTTTTACTGGTCATTTCTTATTTTTTGAGTAATTCATCTCTAGGAATATTAGACAAAGGAAAAAGTAATCTCACCTCCAATTTCATCTTGTCGGTACTTGGAATGGGCTTGCTGTTTAGTACGATTTCTATTATGCTTCCGGATTTTGTTAAAAATGAACTTACCGGAACAGCACACTTTATTTTTGTTAATGAAACGGCTAGATTTTTTTGGGGAATCGCTCCAGTTATTGGATTTGTGTTTTTAGGGTAAAATTAAACAATAGTATGCCAATAAAATCTATTATGAGAAAAAAAGACGGTTCTTTGCTTTCGGTAGTGGTGGTAAGCTTTAAGAATGCTCCTGTTCTGGAGCTATGCATTGATTCTATTATAAAGGAATCTAAGAATTTGCTCGAGAAAGCAAAAATGTCTCTGGAAGTGTTGGTGGTTGACAGTGAAAAAACAGAAAAAACTCGGGATGTCGCCAAAAAATTTGTCTTAAGAGGCGATCCGGTCAGATATTTTCCTTTTGATTATAATACTGGCTTCTCTAAATCCGTTAATAAGGGAATTTCTGAAAGTAGAGGAGATTTCCTTTTAATTCTCAATTACGATATCATCCTCACCGAAGGGGCTCTTTTCAAAATGGTAGAGATTGTGAAGAAAGATAAAAAAATTGGAATTTTGGGTCCGAGATTACTCAATTTTGATGGTTCTCCGCAATCTTCCGCTTTTCATTTTTACACTCCCTCAGTCATTATTTATCGCAGGACGCCTTTAGGGAGAACAGCTTGGGGAAAGAAAAAATTGAATGATTTTATTATTCAAATGGATGGAAAAAAAGACAAACCAGTGAGCATCAATGGCTGGCTTATGGGATCCGCCTTGATGCTTAGAAAAGATAACCTTGACAAAGTGGGGGCAATGGATGAAAGGTATTTTATGTACTTTGAAGATGTGGACTGGTGCAGAAGATTTAAGGAAAAAGGGTATAAAATCGTTTATTTTCCGGGAGCCTCTCTATTTCACTATCACGGAAAACAAAGTGCCACAAAGCACCTATGGGAGGCACTACTTAATAAAATGACCTTGGTACATATCGAAAGTGCCGTGAAATATTTCTGGAAGTTTAGAAAGAAAAGATAAAATTTCTAATTCACCTAATTACCTAATTCACCTAATAAAAATCTTAATGTCCAATATCAAAATTTTTTAATTGAGTATTTTAGTTGTTAGGATTTTTATTAGAAATTAGGTGAATTAGAAATTAGAAATTCTGTTACTTTTTTCTGGATCCCCGGTCGACGCGCCGAGGATGACAGGAAAAAGTATATTATTCAAGCCTGATTATGATATCGACGCATCATCTTCTACTTTTTTCGTGTTGATTGCTTCAAAAATTCTAGCAACAATTTCTTTTTCTATTTCAGGGTTTTCCTTGAGGAACTTTTTGCTGGCTTCTCCTCCTTGACCGAGCTTCTTATCTTCGAAGGAATACCAAGCTCCCTGAAGCTTTACGATATCCAGTTTTGATGCTGTGTTAAGGATATCTCCTCTTCTTGAAATGCCTTCGTTGTACATAATATCAAATTCGGCTGTTCGAAAAGGTGGAGCAACTTTGTTTTTGACTATCTTGGCTTTTACCCTGTTGCCAACCACTTCCTCACCTTTTTTGATTTGGGCGGCTCGTCGGATTTCAATTCGAACAGAGGAATAAAATTTAAGCGCTTTTCCTCCAGGAGTAGTTTCCGGGTTTCCCATATAAACGCCGATTTTCATACGGATTTGATTGATAAAAATGATAGTGGTGTCATGCTTTGAAGTTAGAGTGGCAAGTTTTCGGAGAGCTTGAGACATTAAGCGGGCTTGCAAACCGATTTGAAAATCTCCGATGTTCCCTTCTATTTCTGCTTGAGGAGTGAGGGCAGCGACGGAGTCAACTACGACCAGGTCTACTCCTCCTGAAGTTACTAGGGCTTCCACAATTCCTAGTGCTTGTTCTCCGGTATCTGGCTGAGAGATAAGCAGGTTATCGATGTCTACTCCGATTCTCTTGGCGTATTCAGGATCAAGGGCATGTTCGGCATCCACAAAAGTGGCTACCCCGCCCCTTTTTTGAATATTGGCGACAATGTGAAGAGCCAAGGTAGTTTTTCCGCTTGATTCCGGACCATATATTTCTATAATTCTTCCTTTTGGCACTCCTCCGGTTCCAAGAGCAATGTCAAGAGAGATTGATCCAGTAGGAACAGAGTCGACATTAACCTTTCGTGCCTCACCTAAACGCATAATAGAACCTTCTCCAAACTGTTTTTTAATTTCTTTTATCGCCTTGTCTACCTCCTCGTTCCTTTTGCTTTGAGTAGCTGTCTCCTTCTTCAGTTCAACTTTTAGTTCGTTTTTTTTCATGAAAAATAGTTAAAATATTATGTTCTTTTTATAATACAAGAAATATAAAATAATTATAAAAAAAAGATAAAATGAAAATCAATACACAAAAAACACGTGTCATCCTCAGCATGTCGGCCGGGGATCCAGGTTAGTCTCACTAATTATTCTAATTACTCTAATTAACCTAATTATTCTAAACAAAATCCCAAGAATCAATTTCTAAGATTTATTTATTTTATTGTTGGTACTTGGTGCTTTTTCAAGTCAATTAGAATAATTAGTATAATTAGAGTAATTTTCTATCCTCCTGGATCCCAGCTCGGAGTCCGGGGTGACACAAAGTGGGCAATTTTACTTTATTTATTTTTTGAATAAAAGTTTTTTTCCTGTACTATGAAG
>JAJXZR010000026.1 GCA_021779915.1 bacterium | reverse complement strand
GGAGTTAGTCTAGAACACGATTATCGTTCTTTAACAATTTCTTGATAGTGATGCTTAAATCCGGGTCTTTTCTATGATTAAAACGAAATTCCATTTCTTTTAGGTATAAATAGAAGTATTTTCTATCAATTCCATAGTACTTTTTTAATTTCGTTTTGGCATATCCCCAGAAGTTTTCAATCCCGTTAATATGGTTTCTTTTCCCTCTAGCAAAAGTTTTGTTATGATTAATCCGGTAATGTTTGAAACCATCCAGAACAAGTCCGTTGTATGAACGAAAACTATCTGAATAAATAACGCTTTCAGGAATAATTTTTGTCCGGATAATTTTTCTTAAAGTACTTCTTGAAACATCGTTGACTATTTTGGTATATACCATCCCTTTCCGCTTCAGTATTCCAAATACAGGTATTTTACCAGATGCGCCTCTGCCTCGGTTGCCTTTTCTTTTTTCACCGAAATTTGATTCGTCCACTTCAACTTCTCCCTTAAATGAAAATTCTTTTTCACAATTAAGAGCGATGTTGCAACGGATGACCTGATAAACTCTTTCAGCAGTGTGCCGGTTGATTTTTAAAACTTTAGAAGCTTTTGAAGCTGGAATTTCCAGAACAAAAAAGTCTACAAGTTTTCCTATCTGCCTGTTGCTTAATTTACTATTTTTAATTAACCGCTTGTTCATAGAATCAGTGTAAATTATTTTGCTGTTCTAGACAAGCTCCTTAATTTTTATTGGTCTTTATTTCTAACAGCAAAAATTTATCGTCAAGCTAATCCGGAATATAAACATACTTATTTCTCTTAGCAAAAATATTCCGAAACGAGCCTACTATTGAGAGCAATAAAAGTCACTCAATTAATTTGTAATTTTTTGTTTTAACGTACGTATTAAATATATAATTAGTTTAACAAAAAACATATGAGAAAAATAAAAATAGTCGGATTGGTTGGGAGTTTGCGCAAGGATTCATTTAACAAAGTTATTATGGAGCAGGCTTTGAAGTCTTGCCCGCCGACAGCTGAAATTGAAATACTTGGAATCGAGTTGCCACTTTTCAATCAAGACTTGGAAAATAACTTGCCACAAAAAGTGAAAGATTTTAAAGCAAAAATCAAAGTGGCTGATGCGATTCTGATTGCTTCGCCGGAATACAACTATTCAATCCCCGGGGTTCTCAAAAACGCTATTGATTGGGCATCTCGTCCTTACGGTGACAATAGTCTTGAAAGCAAACCGGTTGCAATTATGAGCGCATCAATCGGAATGCTGGGGGGTGCTCGTATGCAATACCATTTGCGACAGAGTTTTGTTTTTCTAAACATGTTCGCTTTGAATCGTCCGGAAGTAATTGTTCCATTTGCACAGGAAAAAATTGAGAATGGTGAAGTTAAAGACGAAAAAACCCGAGAAAAAATCGAAGAATTGGTCGAAGCTCTAATTGTTTTTACTAAGAAATCAAAAAAACAATAATTATATGATGCAAAAAACAACGTTCTGACATACAATTCTATAGGGGGTTGGCATTGACTGGTTAATATTAACCCCTCCCTAATTTAAATCCCAAATTCCTAAAAGTATTCACTAATCAGAACTAATGCTAAAAACCTTCACAAATAAGAGGGGGAGTTACTTTTTTATTTTACCGCGTAATTTTTAGCTGCAAATTCGTATTGTTCAATGAATATTTTTCTCATTGGAATGATTGAATTCAACTCATAAAATACCAGTGTAGCACTTCGGTAGTCTTCTTCTTCTACACTACGATAAGATAGGGGAGCGAGAGAATGGGAAATAAGCAACGCATTGGCCATAAGTCTGGCTGTCCTTTTGTTTCCGTCTTCAAATGGTTGGATGTAACTGATGCCAATAAGTGCCAAAAGCGCTTTAGCATAAGGCGTTTTACTTTTTAAGATTGCCTCTCCCAATGTATCCACAGCCTCTGTAATTTGGAAGATATTATCAAGCGGACGATAAATTGACCCTGTGATACCAACAGGTTTTTTTCTAAAGCCTAAGTTTACATTTAGACCTTTGATTACTATAGAATGCAACTCTTCCAAATTTTTTCGTGTAACTGTTTTAAATTGAGATGAATGCTGACGAATATAATCAAAAGCATCTTTGTGATTCAAAATCATTTGAGCCTCAGATTTTGCGTGGCCTGGCGCTTCTTTGTTTTCTAAGATCAATCTTTCCGTATCGAGAAGAGTATAAGTGTTACCTTCAATTTTAGATGACTTCCATGAAAGCTCAATAACTAAACGCTCCAATTCTTTTTTCTCAATAGTTGGAGACAAATCCATTGTTGCTTTTTTATATTCGGCCGTTGAAATTTCCAGCCTTTTTAATTCGTCATCAGTGAAAATATCTGTTGGGAAATCTTTCAGTAAGTCAAAATTGTATTGATGTAAACCATAGCGTTTATCAGGTTCAATCGTGACATATTTCTTTGCATCCGTATCCGCAAAAACTCGACCTTTGGAACTCAACATGTAGTTTGTTGATCGCCCCGAACCTGCTATTTCCAAAATTTTTTCTTCAACCATTTCCGACAAAGCTCTTTTTATAGTAACAAGGGAAATATCTTCACCAGTTCTTAATATTTCCTTATACACTTCTGAAGATTGCATCTTTCCGTGTTTAAGGAATATTTGGATAATTTTTTGTTGTTTTAAGGTTATTTTATTCATTTTCGTATCATTTAGTTATAATAATCATCTCATATTGATACGATTATTGTAGATATTTTTATTTCTTTAGGCAAATTTAGGCTGAAACCTTTAATTAAATGGGTAAAATATAGTGTGACAAGGAGTGGGGTAAACTAAACTGCTCCCAACAGGTTCTAACGTCGTCCAACTTCTGGAGCAAACAAAAAAATCTCACTAAAAAGTGAGATTTTTTTTGTTTTGTTTCAAGGCAGGATTCGAACTAAAGGGGGTCAGGGAAAAGCATTTTCCCCGTTTGGGGTGACCGACCCTGAGCCTGTCGAAGGAGAGGACAAGAGGACGGAATCCCTATTGAAAGCGAAACGATGTAAGACTCTGCCACTTGTGCCGTGAATCCCATGTTGGTTTACGGCAATCCTACATTCTTCATTATTATCTTGTATTAAGTCTACATCCTTAAAAGTATGAAGGACTAAAAATTATGTATATCTTTTAAAACTGATACTCTTGATTAAAATAAAAAAATAGTTCCTAATTAACTAGGTACTAGGAACTATTTAAATTATATGATGAAAACATCCGCAAAAATACTTAATTATTTGAAGAGTAAAAGGCAAGCTGATGGAAATGATTTAGCTCATTATTTGGAAATATCCCCAAGAGGAGTGCGAAAACAGCTAAAAAATTTGCTAGATAAAGGAAAAATTACAAAAATCGGCAAACCACCGAAGGTTTTTTATTTGATTAAAGAAGAAACCTCAAAGGACGAAACGATTGAGATAGATCCTGAGATAGAAAAAATAATCAACGAGAGATTTTTGTTTGTTTCTCCTACTGGAAAGAGGGAAGAGGGCTTTGAGGGGTTTATCCATTGGTGTAGAAAAACTAAACAACCACTTCAAAAAACAGCTAAAGAATATCTTAAAGCTTTGGAAAAATATGATTTTTTTCGGAAGAAAATTTATGGAAATTTGATCGATGGAACTGACAAGATTGAAACGACTTTCCAAAAGTCTTATTTGGACAAGCTTTTCTATGTAGATTTTTATAGTATTGAAAGATTTGGCAAAACAAAACTTGGTCAGCTTCTTCTCTATGCGAAACAGAGCCAAAATAGAACATTAATGAAAGAATTGACAAAAGAGGTTAAAATCAAAATTAATTTTATCTTGAAAAAATATAAAATTGATGGAGTTGGCTTCGTTCCCCCAACAGTTAAAAGAGAAATCCAATTCATAAGAGAGCTGGAGAAGAATCTTTCCCTTAAAAAAAGAAAGATTTCAATAGTGAAAGTGAAAACAGATATTATTGTGCCTCAGAAAACCCTAAATAAATTGCCCGATCGAGTGGAAAATGCCAAAAAAACTTTTGTGGTTGACGAAAATAATGAATATAAGAATATTTTGCTCATTGATGATGCTGTTGGCTCCGGGGCTACTCTAAATGAACTGGCTTCCCAGATGAAAACCAGGAAAATTTGTCGTGGAAAAATTATCGGTCTTTCCATAACTGGAAGTTTCAAGGGATTTGATGTGATTAGTGAAGTCTAAGTTCTGAAACGTATCCACCAGTTGGAGCCAATGAAAAAACCTCATAAAAATGCGGTTTTTTAGTTTTACCCCATCGTAATTGAAAAACTGTTTTAGTAAATTTTTCTTAAAAGGATTCTATTACAATTAAAAATATTCTTCTACATCTGAGAATGCTAAACAAGCTCTAACGTCGTTCACTAGCTGGAGCACACGAATTTCATTTCTAAATTTCAGTTGAAATTTACTCAAAAATTTGTGTGGGGGTAATAAATCCCATCCAACCAACAATCTTCAATGGAGCTTTACATCTATCATATTATCTTGTTTAATAATTGTATGTAATTGAAATAATAATTTATAGATGTTGAAACTCTACAATACTCTATCCAGAAAAAAGGAGTTGTTTAAGCCGATCCACAAACAGAAAGTCACTTTATATAGCTGTGGTCCGACTGTTTATAACTTTGTTCATTTAGGTAATTTAAGATCTTTTGTATTTGTTGACTTGCTAAAAAGATACTTAAAATTCAGAAATTTCAAGGTGCTACATGTTATGAATATTACTGACGTTGACGATAAAACAATCAAAGGAAGCTTGAAAGAAAACAAAAAACTAAAAGAATTTACTAAATTCTATTTCAATGCGTTTATAGAAGACTTAAAACTTCTAAATGTAGAATTGCCAGATATAATGCCTTTTGCCACCAATCATATTGAAGAAATTGTCTCGATAATAAAAGGTTTGGAGAAAAAAGGGTATGCATATAGGGTTGGAGGGTCTGTTTATTTCAGTTTGAATAAATTTCCAGATTACGGAAGAATAGCATTGTTAAAAAAACAAAATTTGAAAAAAAATGCCAGTAAGAGGCTAGATACCAAGGACAACTATGAGAAAGGGGAGGCTAATGATTTTGTACTCTGGAAAAATTGGAGACCAGAGGACGGTGAAAATTATTGGGAAACAGAGATTGGAAAAGGACGTCCGGGATGGCATATAGAGTGTTCAGCTATGAGTATGAAATATCTTGGAAAACATTTCGACATCCATACTGGGGGTGTTGATCTAATTTTTCCACATCACACAAACGAGATTGCTCAATCAGAAGCATATACAGGTATCAAATATGTTAATTATTGGTTGCATAATGAACATTTAATGATAAATGGAAATAAAATGGCAAAATCTTTAAATAATTTTTACACTCTTAGAGATAAAAAAATTATAAAATTCAATCCACTGGTTGTTAGAATAATGTTAATGAGAACTCACTACAGGCAAAATTTAGATTTTAATTTAAAAAATATTGAAGAATCCAAGAAAATAGCTTACAAATTTATCGAATTCCTTGGAGATATTGATTCTATTGATAAAGTAAAAAACGATAAAAAATTTAATGTAGCCAAAACGATTAACAATAATAGAATAAAACTTCTAAAAGCAATGGACGATGATTTAAATATAAGTTTGTATCTTTCAGTTTCGTTTGATTTTATAAATCAGATAAATAAAAAAATATCCCTTCTAAGTTTGGATCAGGCAAAGAAGATTAGGAATTACATTTTTGAAATCGATTCGGTGTTAGGTTTTATTCAGGAATTATATACTCAGTATAATAAGAAATTGGAAAGGACGCTCAAAAATAATAAAATTAAGAAATTGATGAAAGAAAGAAGTTACGCAAAAACGAGTAAAAATTTTAAAAAGGCGGATGAAGTAAGAGATGACTTATTAAAACTAGGCGTTGAGATACGGGATGCAAGGGAAGGTTATATTTTAAGGCTTAACAACTTTTTGGGATAAAAAAATATTTTCTTAAGGGAACAGGTTAAATGCTAAAGAGAGGAGAGAATTATTGGCTCGCAAAAAAATTAATGTACTCAAGCGAGATACTTGCATAGATCAGGATTAAAGCCTATCTTAGCTTAATCCGATTTGATTTTTAACATTTCTCAAGACAATATTCGATAACCCTAAAGCTCTACTTTTGCCCTGTTCTAAAACTTTCTCTAAGTAGGGTTTGTCGTTGAGAATCTGGAAATATTTTTCTTGGATAGGCCTTATTTCATTAATTACCACTTCAGCAACTTCTTTTTTTAAAAAACCATACCCTTTGCCTTTGAAATATTCCTCTATTTCCAACGTTGGTTTTCCAGAGAATGTTTCGTGTATTGTCAGCAAGTTTTTCACTCCTGGCGATGCTTTTCTAAAGCTGATTTCACCGTTTGCGTCCGTCACAGCCTTGCTTATTTTCTTTCTAATTATTTCCGGACTGTCCGTAAGCATAATAGCGTGATCATTTTTCTTTATAGCAGCACTTTTACTCATTTTTTGGAGTGGATTATCCAAGCCCATAATCCTAGCACCACTTTTTCTAATCATAGATTTAGGGATTTTCAATGTTGTGCCAAACAATGAATTGAATCTTCGAGCAATATCGCGTGACAGTTCCACATGTTGCTTTTGATCTTCTCCAACGGGAACTATGTCAGTTTCATAAAGCAAGATATCTGCTGCCATCAAAACCGGGTAATTTAGAAGTCCAGCATTAACAGTTTTCTGTTTGCCCGATTTACTTTTATATTGAGTCATCTTCTCTAACCAGCTAATCGGCGTAACACAATTTAATATCCAAGCTAATTCAGAATGGGATGGCACCTCCGACTGTACAAATATTGTAGATTTTTTTGGATCAATACCGCACGCCAAATACATGGCAGCCACTTCTCGAACCTGTTGTTTTAGATCTTTGGGATTAATCGCCTCAGGGATTGTAATAGCATGCAAGTCAACAATACAAAAAATATTGTCATAAAGATCTTGGTTTTCTACCCATACTTTCAATGCTCCTATGTAATTACCGATATGCAAAATACCTGTTGGTTGCACGCCTGAGAACACCCTGGGTTTTTCGTCTTGTTGCTTTTTTTGTTTATTCATTTGTTGTCAAATTACTTACACAGTATTTCATATAAATTTTTGTGCATAAAGCAGTCCCCGTTGCAAGTTCTATTGAATTTTGGATAATCAGCACACGCTTTATTTAAATTTTTAAGAATTTTTTTTCAATTTACCTTTTAACAAATAGTTTTCAAGAATCTCAAAAGAATAAATTTATTCTTTTAAAAAAAAGTGATTAACTTAGCTGGATATTAATTACAATACTTTAATCTAAAAGAAGAGTCAATCAAGCCCAAGTGTAAAAATGATAATTAACGACTCAATTACCATTAAAAATATTTGCAAGCATTTAAAAAAATTAAGAAAAGAGCCAGTTATAGAAAAATATTTGGGCGCCTGTGGTTTTTTATGCTGTTTCCGAGGACTTCAAAAGCAATATAATAACTAAAATTAAATAAAAAACATGAAGACACATCTCAAAGAGAAATCTCTTGTCATGCTTCTAGCATTGGCAATTGCGCTTCCTGTGTTCGCGAAAGCTGATGATAGCCAAGGTGACAATGAGGGAGACAATGAAAACAATACAACAACATATGTTGTGACCTCCATTTCTCCCTCGACATTCGACAACAATGTCGATACTTTGATTACCATAACAGGAACGGGATTCAGCACTATCTCCGGATTGGGTGTTCGCTTGGGAAAATGGCAGGACGATGCAAAAGACGACACTGATAATATTTTTCCACTAACAAACGCGAATGTTGTTAATGACACCACCATTACCGCCACTGTTCCAACCGGTGCGATAGCGGAAGACAGAGAATCTATAACTGTTTATGACAGTAACGTTACCCCAAATACCCATTACACTTTGGAACATGCCATTAATGTTCACCCTTCATTTGAAATTGACGACGAGGACGGGGATAGTGATGGGATCGTAGAAGAGAATTATTCTCGTAGCAACTCCGCAAAATCTTTTTTTAACCTTACATTACAAGGCAAGAAAATAGAGAAAAAGAAATGGATCAAGACTACAATTGGCAAACGGCAAGGCAAAATTGTCAGCGTAACAAATGTTGGAAACGATACTAAAGTTAGAGTTAAACTTAATTATGGAAAAATGTCGGCAGGTCAATATAATATAAAATTAAACTACAAAGACAGACTAAGAGAAAGAGTCCAAAAAAACCATAAATGGAAGTATGGAAATCGCTGGGAGAGGGGAACTGAAACCAGTAACAACGCTTTTGTTGTATCGGGAAATTAGTTGCGAGTTTTTATTATTTTGATTGCTTTGCCATTAATCAGTGCGTCGGCAGTTTTTTTGTAGGCAGAATACAAAATTCGTTGGTAAGTGCTTTGCGAAGTATGCATCTTGCTCGCCGCTTTTTGTTGATCCATTTCATCAATATGACGCAAGCGGTAGGCTTCCATTTCTTCAGTTGTCAGCTCCACTGCCTCGAGCTCTCTCATCGGTACGCCCTGAGGTTTGAAATAAGTTATATTTGGATTGAATTCTATTTTTCGACAAAGTTTAGGTCTAGGCATATTTTTATTTGATTTGTAATTTATTTTCTTTCCAAATTAACATTGCATTTGGGACATTTTATAGTTGAACAGGGCACTCCTTTTTTGTGTAAAACGCTATAGCCACATTTCGGGCAAACACATTTTCCATCTGGCCTCCGTCCAGTCGCTTTTTCGATTTTTTCCTGAAATTTCCCCTTTTTTTGCCAACCGAAACCACGACCTAAGCTTGGCTGGTAGAAGCTTGTTTCCAAGGAATGGCTTTCTATTTGGATAACCACGTATTGGAGATTTTCGATATTATTTATTAATTTTTTTCTTAAATTATTTGATGTTTGAGTGGCTTTTTCTACGCTCAAACCGCTATCCAAATTAATTTCCAAATTGGCGGTAACGATTGAACCTTTTTTTTGGGTTTTCAGAGATCCCAACTTAATGTTTTCTTCTTCGACAATCGATCTGATTTTTTTCTCAACTTCTTCTCCAGCCGAAACATCCAGCAACGAGTCAACGGCTTCTTTACCGAGTGAAAATGATTCTTTAACAATATAAAGACCGATCAGCAATGCCAAAAAAGAATCAGTGTAGACCCAATACCTGGATAAAAACAGCCCGAGAAGTACCGCGCCTGAAGTCCAAACATCTATCTGGTCATGCACGCCATCCGTAAGAAGAGCAAGGGAATTTTCTTTTTTGCCATAATATCTTTTTAGTTTTGAGGTAACAAGATTGCCGATAATTGAAACAAGCATAATAACAAAAGACCAATAGCCGATTTGGATTTTTTGTGGATCAAAATAACTTTTATACGCCTCAAAAAGAGTTCCGATCCCAGCCACCAGAAGAAAAATGACAATAATTATCCCTCCCAAAACTTCAAATTTAAAATGCCCGTAAGGGTGTTTTTCATCGGCCGGTTTTTGAGACATTCGGATACTAAAATAACCGATAAGTGAAGAAAACAGGTCTGCTAGGGAATGGAACCCCTCAGCCAAAATGGAGGCGGAATGAGAAAAAATACCAACAGCAATTTTGCCGACTGTCAAAAAACTATTCACCAAAATTCCGATTAGAGATATTTTTTCTTTCATTGTAAAAAAGTTATCTAGTAGTTACCCATATTGAATATATACCCATTACTATTTTTCGTCAATCCTGCGATTAGGATTGCATCGTTTTTTGTTATGAAATAGACAGTACTGATTGCTGATATAACGACAAGGACATAAAAGCTTGAAGTAAATATTAAAGTGAAAGATAAAATTCTTCCAAGTAAATTTTTCTGTAGTTTGCACACATCAAACAATCTCTAACGTCATCCAGCTTCTGGAGCCGGTTTAGACCTTGCACTTATTGACAAAACCTAATTTTGGGATAATTCTACTTTAGAAATCTTTTTGGGATCGGTACTTTTAAAAAAGGAGGAAAATGATGGGAAATTCATTAGACATTGAACCGCTAGGATTGTGTATAAAGTGTGGATGCTGGCTTCTCTTGAAAAAAGACTGGCTACCAGAACATAAAGGGCCAGATGGAGAGAGATGTCCCAATTCAGGGTATAGTCGTGATGCTTTTAAATATCACATAAAGACTTATGAGGGGGCAGTCACTATGGCAAAATTGATTGCAAATGACCATGACAGATGTTTAAATGGTGGTGGAATGCATTCATTGAATTGTGGTGACGGAGACGACTGTGCTAGAAGAAGACTTATACGAGCAAAGGCACTAGCCGATTATGTTTTGGCACACAAAAGCTAAGCTTAATCCAATCTCTTTTCGAGCCCGGCGATAATATCAAAGGGCTTTTTATTTTATTCATTTTCCTATTATTTACCCACGTTAATCGTATCATATTGTATACGATTATTGTAGATATCTTCCGATTCCTTTTTCTTTTCTTCTGTGTTAGCATCTATCATTATAAAATAATCATCGAAAAATAATGAAGATTATTGACAAACAAATCTCAATTGAGGAATTAGGTGAGATGGCAACCAAAATGTTCGATAATTTAGTAAAAGCCGTTGTGGACATTGACAAAGAGTTAATGGCGGTTGATGCAGAACTTCACGCCGATGAAGAAAAATTACTTTTAGAAAACGGGTCTGATCAAAACAGTCTTTGGGGAATTAACCTTTATCCAAAGTTGAAAGGCGAAGATTTTATCGAGTTTGATTCCATGATAAATTTAAGACCATCACAAAATAATCGTTCTCGAGGCATTGATAACCCAGAATTAAGAGAAAAAATATTTTTAATTGTAAACAAACTGGTTTTAAAATGATTTTTCAACACAAAGAATTGGCTGGGGGGCGTTGGTTTGAGCTTTCTTTACTTGAGCAAATGGCTAACATCGGTAGTGAGGTAGAACGTGCCATTAAATGGAAGAATAAAAATAATTCTGAGTATAGTTGGCGGGCTCTTGAAAGAGCTTTGGAACTTATTGATTTGACTGTGGCTGACAAAAAG
The DNA here is from genome assembly GCA_021779915.1 of bacterium. Lineage (GTDB taxonomy): Bacteria > Patescibacteriota > Minisyncoccia > CAIUEV01 > CAIUEV01 > JAJXZR01. The sequence goes on along the minus strand of JAJXZR010000026.1, from coordinate 9,293 downwards.
AACAGGTCTCGCCTTAAAGAAATTCTTCGAATGCGTGAGGCATTAGCTGATTATCTAGCTTTCGACAATCAATATAATTCTTCTGATAAAAGCTGGCAAAACTATTTTTATGCCTTCACTTACGCTGCCCGAATCAACAAATAATACAAACTCTGCTTAACCATAAAAAATATTTAGATTTTTTCTATCAAACAGGCTTCAATGTCGCGGATTGGCAGGAGCCGGTTTAAACTTTGTATTTATTGACTAAACCTAATTTTGGGATAATTCTACTCTAGAAATCTTTTTGGGATCGGTACTTTAAAAGCGGAGTTTGTTTAAGAAATCTCTAGCTCGCTTGAATACTGTAATACTAGGTTTCTTCTTGTCGCTATACTATCTTTTGTCAAGATCGAAATAGCTTTTCACTTCTTTTCTTATAGTTGGAGAGATAAGCATAAGCACCACCAAAGTACACAAGCAAGGAACAATAACTCCCCACATTATATAATCATCCATTTTTACCTCCTGCTTTTTATCTCTATTTGCTACCATAAAACAGTATTATTTTTGATCGGTAAAGTAAATTTTAAGGTTCCTAACATTTTGGCAAATCCAAAAACATCTGTTTGGATAAAGGAAATTTCCAAAAAATGCCTTTCGAAAGATCTACCAAAGGAGATTTGTTAATATGTGGCAAAGTGCAAGTTTTATGTTGGTTAAAGCTGACAAATTGCTCGAAACACCAAAGGCTTTTCAGGACTATGTAAAGGATCATTTTCTTGAAAAAAACGTATTCGGGCAACAATGTTTTGTAGCTATAAGAGCTTCAAACGTTAAAATGTATGATTGTTTTGGAAGAAAACGTTCCCCGCAAGGAACCGCTCCCAGCCACAATATCGAACTTTCGGTTTACAGGGAGGGTCTACCGGAAGGAACAAGTCTTAGTCAATGGATTACCAAACAAGCAAAAAGAAAAAAGCCCCTGATTTTTGAGTTTTGCTCTTCTTGGGATGACGGGCATTTGAGTCCTATGATTTATTATGATTAAAAATGCAAACGATGCGATAAAATTCGCATCGTTTTTTGTTTTAAGAAATGAAATCTTGTTAGATAAACTTTTTGTATCTTACATTTTTTTGCTAAAGAGCTCTGATGGCTTTAATTTTATGATTGCAAAAAGATAAATTATTTCAAGAATTCCGATTGTATTCACTACCACCAAAACCACAAACCACCATACTTGTCCTCTTCTTCCAGAATGCCATAACGCCAGACTTTTCCAAACAAGACTCCATACCAGAATTAAAGGAAGAATCGAGGACAGTCCACTAACCCAATTAGGATTGTTCATATTTTTTATTTTATTTAATTATTTACTACTTTTCAAGCAGTATAACACAATAAAAAAATAACAATCAACCTAAAGATAGAGAGAGACTATTCTTTTTTCTCTAAAATAGAATTGGATTTACCGATTAGGATAGTATAATTTCTTGCTATAAAATTAATTAGTTCTAATGTTGCTTGTTTAAAGAGTGGCAAAACAATTTAAAGGATGTAATAAAACAATTTTCTATGTCGAAAACAAAAGTAATTCAGGACAATAATAAAAAGGGTGTCTTGCCAACGCCAAGTCTTTTTGGTTTGCTTGGGAAGTATAAAAGCATTATTGCCCTACTTGTAGTACTGACGGTTGTTGCCAACGAGTTAAGTATTTCTGTTCCAAAAATAATTTCTAGGGCTATTGACACTTATACAAGCGGGAATTTTTCAATCACCACTCTTGTCATTGAGTTCTCTGTCATCGCTTTTTTTATTTTTGTCTTCACTTATTTGCAAAATATTGTCCAGGTTTATGCTTCTGAAAAAGTGGCTCGGGATGTGCGAAATGAGATTGCAACCAAAATATCCGTGCAACCATATTCTTATATTGAAAAGGTCACCCCTGCCAAACTTTTAACCAATTTGACTTCCGATGTCGACGCAATCAAAGTGTTTGTTTCGATGGCCGTTTCATCCGTTATTTCATCAGTGTTTTTAATTGTCGGGGTATCGGTTTTACTTCTCATCACCGATTGGAAATTAGCACTTATTGTTCTTTCAATCACGCCCTTCATTGGAGTAGTTTTTTTCTTTGTATTCCGAAAAGTACGAAAACTTTTCAAGCGAGCTCAAGAAGCTATCGACTGGCTTAACAAAGTTATTGGCGAAAGCATTTTGGGTAGCGCTCTCATTCGTTTGCTTAATTCTGAGAGTTATGAAAGCAAAAAATTCCTTGAAGCCAATACCGAAGCCAAAACCATTAGTTTTGAGATACTAAGGCTTTTTTCCAGTCTTATTCCAGTTATCAACTTTTTTACCAATCTCGCAACACTAGCTATAGTTCTTTTAGGTGGACATTATGTTATCACCGGTGCAATGTCACTTGGGAATTTTACTGCATTTAACAGTTATCTGGCTATTCTAATTTTTCCAATTCTTATTCTCGGTTTCATTAGCAATCTTATCGCTCAGGCGCAAGCTTCTTATGAGCGTATTTTACAAATACTAAATGCACCTATGGAAAAGAAAGATGGGGGAATTAAAAAGGTTCTTCAAGGCGATATCGAGGTAAAAAATATAATGTTAAATTTCGGAGAAAAATCGGCACTTCGAGGAATTTCTTTTTCCGTTAAAGCTGGTAGCAAAACCGCTATTATCGGTCCGACGGCAGCCGGTAAAACGCAACTTCTTTACTTGCTTACTGGACTTCTTGAACCAACTTCGGGCAAGATATTTTTTGATGGCAGGAACATTAATGAATATTCCAAAGAAAGTCTACATAGTCAAGTTGGATTTGTTTTTCAAGACAGTGTTATGTTTAATTTGAGTTTGCGGGAAAATATTGCCTTCAGTAACACAGTGAAAGATGAATACATTGAAAAAGCGATAAAAACCGCAGAACTAGAAGATTACATTAATACTTTACCTAATAAGTTGGATACCGTAGTTTCAGAAAGGGGAACCAGTCTTTCCGGAGGTCAAAAACAACGCATTATGCTTGCCCGTGCACTGGCACTTAATCCCAAAATTTTACTCCTTGATGATTTTACAGCTAGAGTTGATGCCAATACCGAGAGAAAAATTCTAAATAATATTGCAAAAAATTATCCACAGTTAACACTCGTATCCGTCACCCAAAAAATTTCTTCGATTGAAAGTTATGGTCAAATCATTCTTCTTATGGAAGGGGAACTGCTAGCCAAAGGAAAACATGAAGAGTTATTAAATTCTTCGCCAGAATACGTACAAATTTTTCAATCGCAAAGAAGCACCAATCAATATGAGTTAAAAGATGAAAATTAATATTATGGATTATTCACTTACAAAAACAGATCTCGAGAAAGAAAAACAAAAGGGCGTACTTTCTACCGCTTGGCGTAGGCTTGTTCCACTTATGGCGGAGGAGAAACGTTCGGTAATCATCTCCATCACTGCTATTTTAGTAAGTTCAGCGGTGTCTCTCATCGTTCCTATAGTCATCGCACACATTGTGGACAAATATATCACTTCGAAAAATTTTCAAGGAGTTTTATCTTTTTCTGGAATTTTAGCGGTTATTTTTGTCGTGGGACTTGTTTCAAACTATTTACAAATTGTAACTATGGGAGGAGTTGGCAGAAGATTGCTCTTTAATTTACGTAACAAGATTTTTGGCAAACTTCAAGAATTGCCGGTAGCGTTTTTTAATCAAAATAAAACCGGCGACATTATTTCACGCATCAATAATGACACTGACAAATTGAATCAGTTTTTTTCCCAAGCATTGATGCAGTTTTTGAGTAATATCATTCTCATAGTGGGTACAGGGATTTTTATTGTTTTTTTGAATTTTAAACTTGGACTTGTTGCTCTTTTACCAGCTGGTATAGCCTTATTTTTAACTAAATTGCTTAACCCTTGGGTCAAACGAGTCAGTCTTCGAAGCCTTCGAACGCTAGGAAGTATGAGTGGAGAAATTCAAGAGAGCATTAATAATTTTAAAGTTATCGTGGCTTTTAACCGCTTGGACTACTTTAGAAACAAATTTAGAGAGGCTAATGAATTGAATTACAGAGCCTCGGTCTCATCAGGCATTGCGAGCAATATTTTTAATCCGATTTATGTTCTTTCTTCGTCTCTAGCACAGTTAGCTGTTTTGGCTTATGGAATCCATCTTATAGACCAAAATCAATTTACTGTTGGACTCCTTATTGGATTTTTGCTTTATGTTAATAATTTTTATAGTCCCCTCCGACAGCTGGCCTCCGTGTGGCCCTCGCTCCAACTCGCTCTAGCGGGTCTGGATCGAATTTCCGAAGTGTTAACATTGGAATCAAACATAAAAACAAGATTTAAGAAAACAAAAAAAACTTTTTCTTCATCCAAGGCGGTAATCCAATTTAAGGATGTGTCTTTCACCTATGAAGGAGGGAAAGATGCTTTAAAAAATGTTAGTTTTTCTCTTGAAGAAGGAAAAACTTATGCACTAGTCGGACCAACTGGGGGAGGGAAAACAACCACCGCTTCTTTGATGGCGCGCCTTTATGATCCAAGCCATGGCACCGTTTATTTGGAAGGAAAAGACATTCGTTTTTATGAACCAAGTGAGCGAGTGAAAAAGATCGGATTTATTTTACAAGACCCCTTTTTGTTCAATGGTACGGTACGTGAAAATATCTTATACGGAAACGAAGCATTTAAGGAGTATAAGAAAGGAAAATTAACCCAAATGTTAGAAGAAGCCCATCTAACAAAATTGCTTTCGCGGTTTCCTCAAGGCCTTGATACTCAAATTGTTTCAAGCGGAGATTCAATCAGTTTGGGTCAGAAACAGTTGATTGCCTTTATTCGAGCAGTCTTACGTAATCCAGATATTTTAATTCTCGATGAAGCCACAGCCAACATCGACACCGTTACAGAGCAATTACTTGAAGAAATAATCAACAAATTACCCAAAAAAACAACCAAAGTCATCATTGCTCATCGCCTCAACACCATTGAAAATGCCGATGATATTTTCTTTATAAACGGAGGGGAAGTTGTGCACGCGGGATCCATGAAAAACGCGATGGATATGCTTTTACAAGGTGAAAGGAAAAGTTAATTTTGTTTTACCACAAAGAAGAAAATTTAATTTATTGTGTTATAATAAATTCGAAATTAGATAACCAGTAAATAAATCTGCCATGGGCAAAAGAACACTGGGTTTAAAATGGAACAACAACTATAGTGTGGGCGTTGAAGAAATTGATAAGCAGCATAAGAATTTATTTACAATAATCAACAATACCGTTGAGATAATCAGCAACCTCAGCAAAAACAGCGACAAAGGGGAAGGGGAGAGGCAACTAAATGAAATCATCACTTCTTTGCTTGAATACAAAAAAATTCATTTCGAAACGGAAGAGAAGTATTTTAAAGAATTTAATTTTGAGGGAGCTCAGGATCACATTGCCAAACACCAAGAATTCAGCAACAAACTAACCAAGCTGAAAGAAGAAGCCGGTGGTGATATTATCGCTTTTTCTTTTATAATCGTTGACTTCCTTGAAGACTGGTTGGTTGACCACCTCATGACCCTCGATCAGGAATACAAGGAATGCTTTAAAAGACATGGATTGAAATAAGGCTAATAGAAAACAAGTTAAATAAAAATGCCAAAGAAAAAAACAGACAAACTGAGTCTCAAAAAAGTAGCTTATCTAATTCTTGCTGTTGTTCTTGGAAAATTATTGGGGCTTATTGCCTTTGAGCTGTTGTCATTATTGGTTGTCAAACTTTCAGAAAACGACAATGTTTCCGTTGAATATAGCCAAATGTTTGGACCTATTTACAGCCCTCTTTCAGCCGAATTCTTCTGGATTTTTATTCTAGTCGGCATGATCGGCGGATTTTTCCTAGGGCTTTCCTGGTGGAGGATTGTTTACGTCGAACATCGACACTTTCGAAAATGGCGCAAAAAAGACAATTTGATTCTTAAATCTTAATCAAAATTATGAGCAACAAGTTCAATCTAGTGCTAATTGTCGTGCTGATTCTAGTAGGCTTTTGGGCCTTTGAATCTTTTAAAAACAAAGAGACAAAGACAGATGATAAAAAAACTGCAGGCAAAGAACTAATCGCCTCCGGCCACCCAGCTTGGCCACCAATTATGTACCAGGATGGAGAAAAAATCGTTGGTGCTGGACCTGATCTTGTTAAGAAAATTTTTAATGATCTTGGAATCACGGTTAATTCTAAATTTGAAGGAACTTGGGACGTAGTACAAGAGAAAACCAAAGATGGTTCAATCGATGTTTTAGCCGCTGCCTATAAAACAGCCGAGAGAGAAGCTTATATGGATTATTCTATTCCTTACACTATTGATCCTGTAGTTCTAGTGGTTAAAAAGGGTAAAGCTTTCACCTACACCAAGTGGGATGACTTGATCGGAAAAAGGGGAGTGGTAACGATTGGCGACAGTTATGGTCAAGATTTTGATAGCTTTGTCAAAGACAAATTAAGCCCCAAACAAGTAACTACGCCAGAAGAAGCCTTTGCTCTTTTAGATAAAGGTGAGGCAGATTATTTTGTCTACGCCCTCTATTCTGCCGAAAATTATATTTTTAAGAACAATTTAGCAGACAAAGAAGAGATCATCCCTCAATATGTTAGCACTGAAAATTTCTATATCACCATTTCCAAAAAATCACCTTTTGCAGATTTAATGCCTAAAGTTAATAACCTACTAGAAAAGTATAAAGCTGACGGAACGATTGATAGAATAATTGAGGAAAATAAACAAAAGCTTTGGGGAAATCAAACAAACTCGAGGGCATCAACAGCCAGTCCTTCTTTGATTAATTGAATAGAGCTTTTGTAATTGCGATGAATAAATATTGAGTGCGTATAAACGAATTCCATTCATTACTTTAAATCCAGCCTATAAGGATCTCCGCTTTTTATCACGATCGTCCTTGATTTTTTCTTCTTGCCCTTAGCCTTTGATTGGATTAAATATTTTCCCGTTTCAAGGCTTAAGGCCTTGTACCAAGTGGAAGTTTTGCCGGAATAGACCCGAGTATTGCGGGTTTTTTTCTTGACTTTAGTCACTTTATAAATAGTGATCATTTTGGTCACAGAAGTGTTTTTTGTTTTCTTTTTTTTCAACATATCAAAACTGGCTTTGGCAACATAAGTTCCGGAAATTTGGCCATAAATAGCAGTGTGAGAGCTATCTCTGGTTAAAGCATAAATTCCGGCTGTTTGAAATTGCTCCCCGTGACCAGTGAACATCCAAACCTCTTCTCCTTGACCGAGCATAAAAATGTTAGTGGCATTGTCAAGAGCATCTTCGCCGTTTTTAGAAGTGTAATAATCCCAAGTTCCGTCAGCGGGGTTATAAATTGAAATTCCGCCATTGTCATCCTGCACATTTTCATTTTCCAGAGCTACAATCCAAATTCTTCCATCAGAGTCTTCCTGGACTTTAATGATTCTATTAGAAAAAAGATTGCTGTTATCTTTAGTCCAATTTATCCAGTTGGAACCATCATATTCGAATACGCCATGACGAGATCCCACCCAGACATTGCCCAAAGAGTCAACAAAAGCTTCAGTGATTCCATTGACAAAACTGGCTCCGTTGCTGGTGGCTGTCGAAGAATTAAATTGCGTCCAAGAGCCATTTTTATACCTCCAAATTCCAATTCCTTGATCGGTTCCACTAGTAAACTCGTTTTCTGAACTGTTGTGCTGATAAATCCAGGTACTGCCATCTTTAACATTATACATTCCCCAAACCTCCGTTCCCATTTCGGTTGAAGAAAGCGGACCACCGCTTATTCCACTATCAGACCATTTATTCTGGTTTCTATCATAAGTTAAAATATATAAACGATCGTCTCCTCTGGCAACAGCATACAAAATATTGCTGTTATCCTTGTTTCCAAAAATATTTTTCACATACATATTGTGAGCTGGTCCGCTAGGCCAAGACTGGCTAGCGATAGTTGAAGCAGAAATTTTTTCCCATTGTCCACTCGTTCCGTTGTATTTGAGAAGCGGGGTATTGGGATCTTTTCGATTAGGCATCCAAACGTTGCCGAATTGATCGGGATACATACTAATAAACTCAATATCATTATAACCTCCAGCTGTTTTTGCAGCCTCGGTTTGATCTATCCAATTTGTTCCATCAAAAGTAATCAAATTTCTTGTGTCCGTTCCAGCTCCCGCCATTTCCCTCCGATCGGTTCCATAAAAAAACTTAAGCCCAGTTGAACTTTTAGCCATATTCTCCAGCTCGAAATATTGAGGAAGTGTGTTACCACTAGAGACGCGGGTGTGCTTCGTCCAATAATCCGCTTTTGCAGTGCCAGAAGAAAGACAAAGCAAGATTAAAGTCAAAACCAAACCGCTCATTTTTGTTTGGATTGTCATTTTTTGTTTTTAAATTTAATTTATATTGAAAGTAATTTCTTTTATTCTACAACATTTTTTCGAAAACCAAGAAATTTCCCATTTTTCCGATTTTGCATTGCCGAGAACCCTTGTTAATTAGGCTCTTTTGCTACAGAAATGTCGTTTATCAGTCCAATGCGCGATCAATCGTAAGCTCTGCCATATTAGAAATGTATCTTCTTAGTCGAATCAAACTATCCACGACAGTAACAGCCTCTGTGCAATTTTTCTGAATTATTTTGTCAAGAAGCAATTTAGTATCTTTGTTAGTATTTTTGATTTTATTCAAAGTATTATGAGATTTTTCCTTGTCAATTTCTTTTGTAAATTTCATAGCTTCTTTCAAAAAGAACAATATCTTTTTTGATGTTTTCTGTATTAGAGAATTAAGATCCTTATTTTTATTAACCTTTCCCCAAATAACTTGTTGGGAAATCTTGACTGCATGATCGGCGATTCTCTCTAATTGTCTAGCAACATTTTCAAAATAGTGAGCATCTTTTAAGTCTAATCCGAGATCTTCTTCAGAAACGATCTCGTTAATCAAAGAATGATATTGTCTAAGAACAAGAAAGAAAAACTTATCCACTTCAAAATCCCTTTCTTTAATATCCACAGCAACCGCTTTGTCGTTTGCAATAAAAGCCTTTACTGCGTCATCAAACATCGAAAAAGCCATAATAAACATTTTTTCTATCCCCTCATGCACAGAAAATTTTTCCAGATTAAAAAGATTTTTGAGAATTATATTTTTCGAGGACTCCTCTATAATTTCAAAACCGGCTAGAAGCTGAACAGCTTTTTTGATTTCCAATCTGCTTTCTTGGTTGATTACCTTGCCTTTGACT
>JAJXZR010000016.1 GCA_021779915.1 bacterium | reverse complement strand
AAAAAAGAATGTATAGATATCATCCAGCAAATAACGGCCGTTCGTCAGGCATTGACAATGCTGGGGATAGAACTGTTGAAGGATGAATTTATTTGTAAGCGAGTCTCTAAGAAAGGCTTGAGCGAAAAATATTTAGAAACTTTATTTAAGATTAAATAACATAGTGAACAAATAGGAATTATTTTTAATTAATTTTTTAATCGGGGCTGACAACCCCCCAAAAACTATGAGTAAAGTAATCAATCTCACAAACGAAACCTTTGAAAAAGAGGTTCTTCAATCCGAACTCCCAGTGCTAGTGGATTTTTGGGCGCCTTGGTGCGGACCCTGCCAAATGATGGCACCGGTCTTGGATGAGCTGTCCGAAATTTTTGCGGACAAGCTAAAAATTGCCAAATTGGATGTGGAAGTTCCTTCCCACAACAATCTGGCGGCACAGTACCAAATCCAGAGTATTCCTAATATGAAGCTTTTCAAAAAAGGTGCGGTAGTTAAAGATTTTATCGGTTTTCGTCCGGGAGAAACATTTGAAATGGAACTGAAGACCGAACTATAAAATAAATCCAATCAGCCAAATTTTCCAGAGATGTAGTCCTCGGTCTTTTTGTTTTGTGGCTTAGTGAAGATATCTTTGGTTTCTCCAAATTCAATGAGTTTCCCCATAAGAAAAAAACCAGTGAAATGCGAAACTCTGGTGGCTTGTTGCATGTTATGAGTCACTATAACTATCGTAATGTCCTTGAGGTTTTGCATTAAATCTTCAATTTTGGCGGTGGAGAGAGGATCTAAAGCGGAACAAGGTTCATCCATAAGGATGACCTTTGGTTTTGTTGCTAGCGTTCTAGCCAGACAAAGTCTTTGTTGTTGTCCGCCTGACAAGGAAAGGGCATTTTTAGCAAGATCGTTTTTTACTTCTTTCCATAAACCCACTTTTTCAAGGGATTCTTCAACGATATTTTTCAGTTTGTCTTTGTTTTTTTCACCATACAGGCGAGGACCGAAAGCTATATTATCAAAAATTGATTTTGGAAAAGGATTTGGTTTTTGAAAGACCTGTCCTATATTTTGACGGAGATTAGTAACGTCGGTTTCCGGACTGAATATATTTTTGCCTTTATAGTGAACGTTTCCTGTGATTCGGCAACTGGGAATCAAGTCATTCATTCGATTTAATGTCCGAACAAAGGTTGATTTTCCACATCCAGATGGACCAATGATGGCGGTTATTTTATTTTCGACAATTTCTAAATTTATTTCCTTTAGAATTTTTTTGTTTGCGAACCATAAATTTAAATTTTCGGTCTTTATAATTTTTTTAGGCATTTTTCTTTTTTCTTAAATGATAGCGAATTAAAATAGCGGTTAAACTCATTAAATAGATAATTGTTATAAGGACAATTGCAGTACCTAGGGCATATTCGTGTGCTTGGGGGTGGGCGTGTTGGGTAGCGAGAATAAAAAGATGATACGGAAGAGCCATGAATTTATCAAAAACGGAAGTTGGTAGACTCCGACAATAAAAAGTGGCTCCGACTAAAATTATGGGAGCCGTTTCACCTAAAGCACGGCTTAATCCAAGAATAGAACCAGTAATCATTCCGGGAAGAGAATGAGGAATTACAATTTTTTTGATGGTTTGCCAATTTGTTGCCCCCATAGCGAGAGCTGCTTCCCGAAATTCAAAAGGAACCGCTTTTAAGGATTCCTCAGAAGCTGTTATTATCCAAGGAAGAGTCATTGAAGATAAAGTGAGAATTGCGGATAAAAGCGATGTTTTTAGATTGAAAAATTGAACAAAAACGGCCAAGCCAAAAAGCCCATAAACGATAGACGGCACCCCAGCTAAATTTCTAATAGCGACCCTGATTACTCTGGATGTTTTTGTGTCTGGTATATATTCATTGAGAAAAATCGCCGAAGAAATTCCTGCTGGAACGGCTATAAAAAAAGTACCAATTCCTAAATAAATTGTTCCGATGATCGCTTGTAGTATTCCTCCTTTTGTAATATCTCTTTGTTGAACCTCCTGGAACAGAAATTGCCAGCTGATAACTTTAAATCCTCTAATAAAAACATATCCAATTATAAGAACAAGCGTTATCGCGGAAAAAAAAGCCGCCATTTTGATAAAAGAGAAAATAATTTTCTCTTTTAGTATTCTGTTATTTTTCATGATTCAAATTTTTTAATTGTTTGTGGATAATAATGTCACTTACCAAATTTATCGTAAAAGTGATCATAAACAGAAGCAATCCCGTGGCGAAAAGAGCCTGATAATGAAGATCGCCGGTGACCACTTCTTTTATCTCAATAGCAATGTTGGCTGTTATTGGCCTAACCGGATCGAGAAAGGATTTTGGGAAGGCTTGGGCATTGCCGGCAATTATTAAAACAAGCATGGTTTCTCCGATAGCCCTGCCAAGACCCAACATTATCGAAGCGAAAATTCCGGAGGCGCTCACAGGGAGAATCACTTTTTGAATGGTTTCCCATCGTGTCGCTCCCAGAGCTAAAGAGGCTTCCTTGTATTCTTGAGGGACTTCCCTTATTATATCTTCAGAAATGCTGATGATAGTAGGAAGAACCATAATGGCTACTAAAATTGATGCAGAAAGAGCATTCAGTCCCGAACTAATTCTAAAAAAAGTGGAGATTATGGGAACCAAAAATATCAGACCAAAAAGACCTAGAACGACTGAAGGAACTGCTGCAATCATTTCAATTGCTGGTTTTAGCAATTCGCGCATTATGGGCGAGGCTATTTCTGAAAGATATATGGAAGTTGCTATTCCAATCGGGACGGCAATGACCAAGGATCCCAGAGCAATATAAATCGTTCCTGTTAACATTGCTAAGATACCCCATTGTGGGTTGTTGTAAGAAGTAGGGTTCCATTCTTTCTCTAAAAAGAATTGAGAAAGGGAAATTTTTTCAAAAGATTGCAATCCGGTTTTTGTTAGAAAAAGAAAAATTCCCAGAAGTACCAATATGGAAATAACGCCATTAATTCCAAAAAAATATTTAATTATCGTTTCTTTTAGCTGTTGCCATTTTCTTTTTGACATGTTGCAGAAAGTTAAATACATTTCAAAGACTGGCAAGCATCATTCAAAAATGATGCTTGCCAGTTAGAGTCTTCGAGCTTTGGCGCCTACTTGATTTCTGAAAAAAATTTTTCATTCGATGCTTTATCCTGTTCGCTTGGAGGATAAAAACCCGCCTCTTTAACTATTTTCTCTCCTTCGGGGCTAATTTCGAATTGCATGAATTTTTCAATGAGACCTCCTTTTTCCGGAGAATCCACCATTATCTGGAAAAGGGGTCGACTTATGGGGTATTTGCTACTCTTGATATTAGCTTCGTCTGTTGGAGAAAAATAAGTTGAATTCTCTGTTGCGGCTACATTGAGGATTGTTATCGAATCCCCAGCATTTATGGCATATCCGATGCCTGCATATCCAATTCCCGTAGGGTCGTTTTTAACCGCATCAATTATTGCTTGATTTCCTTCCATGTTTCTCATAGTTGAGGCATAATCTCCCTTTAGAACATCATCCTTTAGAAACTCATATGTTCCAGAAGTACTTTGTCTTCCATAGAGATTGATCGGGCCTTTGTTGCCAGCCACTGATCCCCAGTCAGTGATTTCTCCTCGATATATTTTCCCGATTTGATCGACTGTCAATTGTTTTACGGGATTATTTCTGTTGACAATTATAGAAAGTCCATCTCGGGCAACAATAAACTTTTTGAAACTTTTTCCCATTTTTGTAACTTGGTCTGTTTCGTCTTGTTTTACATCTCTGGAAGCATCGGCTACTTTTATTTCTCCATTTATAAGAGAAGCTATTCCAGTCCCCGATCCTCCTCCGGTAACCGTAATTTCTGCTTTAGGATTGTTTTGTGAGAAAGCTTCTGACATAGAAGAAACTAACTGAAGAAGAGTATCTGACCCCTTGATATCTAGTTTTCCCGAAATTTCTTCGGTAGTCGTTTTGTTTATTGCGGGCAGAGATTGGGCACTCTCTGTATCCTTTTTCGCACAACCTCCTAGAATCAATGTTAATGCGGTTGTGCCTAGCACTAACAGGGGGATTGTCTTTTTTTTCATTTTTTTATCTTATTAATTAATGAGAAATTAAGTTTTTAGAAAAATTTTTTGAAGAGGAAGGAAAGAGAGAATATATATTATAGATAAATATATATATATTACGAATAAAATATATATAATATGAAAATAATTGTCAAATAATAAAACAAATTATCAAAAAAGTGTGGCAAAAACGTTTTTTTAACTTATTCAAAAGTATATGTTATGAAATATATATTAATATGATCACATATACACTATGGAAAAAAGGAGCATACAAAGCACTGGCGGAGCCAGTTTCACAATCACCCTTCCCAAAGAATGGATAATAAAAAACAATATAAAACAAAAAGATAATGTGAATGTTTACGTGAAACCGACCGGTTCCCTTGTCATACAGCCACCAAAGGCCATTGAAAGAAAAATGAAAAAAATTATTTGGATAGATAAACTGAATAATGAAGAGATAAAAAGAGAACTGATTGCACTTTACATCTTGGGAGTCGATGAAGTTGAAGTCAGAGGTAAGGCAATCAACCAAGCAAGCAGACTTGAGATTAAAAAAGCCGTTCAACTTCTAGCCGGTTTTGAAATTATAGAGGAGTCTTCGAAGAATATGATTCTCAAAAATCTTTTTAATCTGGAAAAATTTTCTGTGCATGAAGGCATAGAAAAAATGTTTATTATGGCCTTTTCGATGTTCGATGATGCAATAAAAGCCTTTATTAGGAACGACGTGGCTGTTGCTATAGATATCAAAGAAAGGGATTTTGAAGTGGATAAATTTTTCTTTCTTGTTCTTAGGCAATACCATTCTCTGATCAATGAAATAGTTTCCGAAGAGGATCTAAGACTAGATTTAAAAGATGCTCACTATTTTGAAAATATCGCCAGGCAACTAGAAAGAATCGCCGATCATGCAGTCAAGATTTCCCAACAAGTTATTTGGGGAAAGGTTAATA
>JAJXZR010000029.1 GCA_021779915.1 bacterium | reverse complement strand
AGTCTACAAGTTTTCCTATCTGCCTGTTGCTTAATTTACTATTTTTAATTAACCGCTTGTTCATAGAATCAGTGTAAATTATTTTGCTGTTCTAGACAAGCTCCTTTTTTAATTACAAATTATTGAATCGTTAAAACATTCTCCTGACTCACGCTTCCTCTTTCCCAGCCTTTTTTGTATTTTGTTTTGCCTTTCTTAGTATAAGCTACTTTAGTTTTGTTTTTATAGCTCATGGCTAAATTATAGTTTCCTCGTCCCCATTTTGCATATTTCAGTTCAACGGTAACAATTGAATCGCTCCCGCTTCTTCGTAGTCCTACAACTTTTACTTTTCTTCCACCAATTCGCATTGTTATATGCTTCTTGCTTGTGAGAGATAGATTTGTAAAAGTATAGCTTATTCTTTTCTTAGCTTTCTTACTTATACTATAAGCAAGAGTTGACGTGTCAGTAGTCACTTGAACATTACCAGAGGTGCTAGTAGTTGTTTTGGCTGAAGCAACGAAATATGTTGCATGGTTTACAGTGAAAGAACATTGTCCATTTGAAACAGTACAAGTTGTTTCATTTGCCCAACTGCTGTCGTTTTCACCCAATGCTTGAATATTTAAAGTCTGTCCATTGTATTTACTATCAACATTTATTTTTACTGTTACTGGTTTATCAAAACTCAAATTTAATCCTGGGATACCTATCTTTAGTTTTCCAGCAACATCCGATCCTGATATTAAACCACTGCTAGTTAATGAATCTAAGTTAAAATCCTGATTTACCATTTTATAAAAAGCAAAGCTCTCACCTTCCTTTTTTGTTACAGTTGTATTTTCTGAAACGTAAACACTTGCTACTGATGAGCTAAATGTCCATTCCTTTTCAATTTTTAATGAAGAGGATTCAGCCATGTTAGCTATTGTTAAGCCACTTGCGTTGGGAATAGAGCTTATAGTCTTACCCGACCAATTTTTGTTATCCCACCAAGTTTGTTTATTACCAAGTTTATCAACTACACAAACATAATCTAATTTCCAAATTCCAGGCTTACTTCCATAAGGAATAGTCTTTGTAGCTCTATAAACCCCGCTATTATCATCTCCTGATATTCTCGTAAAATCAGTACCTTCAACAGCAATACTATGAGTTCCAATCGATGGCGTTATATCAACTTGAAGAGCAGATTTATTTTGAGGAAGTGCTTCGCAACTATTATTTGAGCCAGTTGGACAAGTGCCTACACCAACATCAGAAACAGAAACGGTTACTGTTACCGTTTGACCACTGTTCGAAGTGTCTATTTCTGAAGGAGAACTACTTAAAGCTGTCACTTCTGGGGCAATACTATCTTCAAAAGCTTTAACAAAACATTTTTGGGCTATAAATAAAGCAATAGATAACAGAGAGATAGCAATTGTTTTTTTCATTTTAACAGTAATTGTAATAAAAATTTCCATTTAAACACAAAAGGTCCCCTGAACCTAGCGACAGAACCTTTCGGAACTATCTTGTAAACCTCTTTTGTAATAAAGCTATCATTAATATTTGAAAAATGAAATATCATCTCATTGTATAAATCTTGAACTTCTGGAATAAATATGTATAACTCAATTTAATGTTTCATCTTAATTTTTAAGCTCAAAAAAATGCGAAAAAATCAGCTTAGAAAAAACAGTTCTGTCGTTCTTTTTGAAGATGTTCCAGTAAGAAGAGTTTGGATCGAAAAAAAAGAAAAGTGGTATTTCGTCATTGTAGACATAGTAAAAATTCTGACTGAAAGTAATAATCCCACCGGCTATATAAAAGATATGCGAAGAAGAGACGGTGAATTATCCAAAGGGTGGAGGCAAATTGCCACCCCCCTTAAAGTAGAAACAAAGGGAGGGAAACAAAAAGTAAATTGCTCTGATATTCAAGGTGTTTTGAGAATTATTCAGAGCATTCCCTCAAAAAAAGCTGAGCCCTTTAAAATATGGTTAGCCAAGGTTGGTTATGAGAGAATAAAAGAAACGGTTAATCCGGAAATATCCTTGAACAGGGCAAGAAAAAACTGGCTTTTAATGGGACATTCGGAAAAATGGGTTGAACAAAGAATGAGGGGTC
The DNA here is from genome assembly GCA_021779915.1 of bacterium. Classification (GTDB taxonomy): domain Bacteria; phylum Patescibacteriota; class Minisyncoccia; order CAIUEV01; family CAIUEV01; genus JAJXZR01. The sequence continues at coordinate 78,711 of JAJXZR010000029.1, read as the reverse complement.
AAGAAACCAGAAACAAGCTTACTGATTATTGGAAAAAAAGCGAGGTAAAAGAAGGCTTGGAATACGCCAAACTAACTGATATAATTCACGGTGAATGGAGCGGATTAACAACCAAACAACATAAAAACCTCAAAGGACTCAAGGGCCAGAATCTTAGAGATAACATGACTGATGCGGAACTGATTTTCACCGCCCTAGCGGAACTTTCAACGACCGAGGTCGCCAAAAAGGATAAAGCGAAGGGATTTTGGAAAAATGCAATCTCAGCAAAAAAGGGTGGAGGGGTTGCCAAAAAGGCAAGAGAAAATTTTGAAAAGGTCACTGGTAAAAAAGTTGTCAGTGAAGATAATTTTTTATCGCCAACACAAGTCAAGAAACGACTAGGGAAGTAATTTAATAGGTTTGAATTTTATTCCAAATCTAGTTTTTAATTAAGCAAAAGACCGCTTATTGCAGCGGTTTTTAGTGCTTTGCGGGGACGACGGGGCTCGAACCCGCGACCTTCTGCGTGACAGGCAGACGCTCTAACCAACTGAGCTACGCCCCCAAATTAGGCAATATAGATTTAGTACACTTTATTTTAGTTTTTTGCAATTTATTCTTGCAAAAACGTTTATTATTGATTAGGGTATTTTTGTACCATTTATAAGGAGGTAATTATGATTGGTGGTGTTGAAGAACTATTGAACAGGAAAGAGCTTAGATCTGATGAATTAATCCTTCAACTAAAGGAAAAATTTGGTCAAAATTGGCATTTGCATTTGAAAAAAGAGAAAGATGAAAACGATATTTTTCGGGAAAAGAAAGAAAAAAATCTAAAGAAACCCACGGGTAGACCGAAAGGTATTCCTAGAAAGGTCGCGACCAAAAGTATTCTTAACGAAGTTGTTTATTGCGGTAAAGAACAGTCTAATGCCGTTATAAAAAGAACGAAGCCTCCTTCTCTAGACGATATTTCTCTCGATAAAGCAATCGAGAAAAAGAATCTTAGCTGTCGATTTTATTTTAGTTGCTTACTTAAAGCAGAAGAGGCTGAATTCAATTTCTTCTCTTGTGAAAAATGTCCAAATTTTCCTTCCTAATCAAGAAATTATAAAAAAGCCGTTTTTAATAAACGGCTTTTTAAAATGAAAAATATTCTTTAAAGAGCTCTAAGAAGAAAGAAAACCAGTGATCCGATGAAGGCTGAGACTGGGATAGTGAAAATCCAAGCCCAGACGATTTGGAGGGTCACTCCCCAGTTTACGGCTGAGAAGCGACGGGCAGCACCAACTCCCGAGATAGCACCTGTAATAACATGAGTTGTGCTTACTGGAATTCCTAAATAGGTGGCTAGAAAAATACTGCCTGCACTGGCGGTTTCCGCACAAAAACCGTCTATTGGCTTAAGCTTAGTAATTTTCTGCCCCATTGTTTTTATAATTCTCCAACCTCCCATAAGAGTTCCCAATGCAATGGCTGATTGAGCTGCGATTACCACCCAAAAAGGAATTTTAAAAGAAGAAAGAATTCCAGCTGAAACAAGCAGGCTTGTTATAATCCCCATAGTTTTTTGAGCATCGTTACTTCCGTGTCCTAAACTGTAAAGGGCCGCGGAAACTATTTGCAACCTTCGGGACCAGAAGTTGACTAAGCCAGCCGGTTTTTTGTACACGAACCAAGTGCTTAAAATCAATAAAATCATGCCGAGAAGCATTCCAATGAGGGGGGCTAAAAAAATAAAAAGAAGCGTTTTATACCATCCGCTTAAAATTATTGCTCCAAATCCAGCTTTAGCAACGGAAGCTCCGGCATATCCCCCTATGAGGGCGTGAGAAGAACTGGTTGGCAGACCCAGATACCAAGTGATTAGATTCCAAAGTATAGCACCGATAAGCCCCGCTAAAATTACAACGGGTGTTACAATTTTTATATCAATCATCCCGCTACCGACCGTTTTTGCAACACCTGTTCCAAAAATCAAAAAGGCAATGAAATTAAAAAAAGAAGCCCAAATAACAGCTTGCTTTGGTGTTAGAACTCTCGTGGAAACAATAGTCGCCACCGAATTAGCGGAATCATGAATTCCGTTAGTAAAATCAAAAGCCAGTGCCACCAAAATTATGAAAGCGATGAAAAGCATAGTATTTAGCTTGATTTGATAATCACTCCTTCGATTACGTTGCTTAAATTTTTACACCTATCCATAATTGATTCCATATTTTCCAGAATATCTTTCCATTTGATGATGTTGGCCGGGTCTTTTTCGTCTTCAAAGAGTTTCACGATAGATTTTTTGAAGACAAGATCGCCTCGATCTTCCAGTTTGTGATTTTCCATAACTAGTTTTTTAACCTCAGAGGTGTATTTCATTTTTTTGAGGAGTTTCAAGAGTTTGGTTGTATTCATGGTGGCTCTACAAATAAGGTCGGAAAATTCTGTAACAGCCTCAATTTTTTCTTTGGGTTTATAGAAATAGATGTTTCTAATGACGTTCTCAGTCAAGTCAATCAATCGGTCAGTCTTCCTGGCAATTAAATGGATGTCTTCGCGATCAAAAGGAGTGATGATGGTGCGATTGAGTTTGTCGATAATTTTACGGCAGATCTTGTCTCCTTCATGTTCAATTACTCTAGCTTCTTCAAAATATTCCTCAAAATTGTTAAAATTGTGAGTAAACTTTTTAAACAAATTGGCCATTTCATTCAAACAGTCGCCGTACTCATCAAAGTAAACAAAAAATTCAGGTTGTTTGGGGAGAAAAAAATTTAAGTTCATGAGTTGTATTTAGTCTTTATTGTAATTCATTTAACTCTTATGTGTCATCCTCGGCGTGTCGACCGGGGATCTGGGAGAACGTAAAATTGCTCTAATTGACCTAATTATACTAATTAACCTAAAAAAGCACCAAATACCAAACAATAAAAAATAAAATTTGGAAATTGGTTTTTGGGGATTTTGTTTAGAATAATTAGGTCAATTAGAGAAATTAGAATAATTAGTGAGTCTAACCTGGATTTCCGGTCGACACGCCGGGAATGACACGTTAAAATTAAGATTGTGTATATACAGGTCTTTCTTTCTATTTTTTCTTAAGCGAAATACTGACTTTTTCTGTTCCTAATTTAATCTCAAAAAAATATTCTTTCTCAGGAAGTTCTTTGTTAAATATTTCATCGGCCAGTGTTTCTTTGCTGATCACATAGCCAAAGCGATTGAATATTTCTTCTTTTCCGATGTAGCCGAGGATGATATGATCTTCAATATTGAATCCAGCCTTTTTTCTTCCTTCTTGAATTTGTCTTACCACTTCCCTCATTTCTCCTTCGAGAAGAAGGTCTTCGTTTAGTTTTAAATCGATAGCAATAGTTTCTTCTTTCTCGGTTATCCCGATTAGATCTTGAGGAAGTTTATTTTCCAAGATAAGCTCATCTAAATTAGTTTTTTCTTTTATCTCCTTAATATTTAATTCTTCCTTTACCAATTCCCAAAGTTCTTCGGTAATGTTCCCTAACTCTTTCACAAAAAGAGTTTGAAGAGGTTGGCGGACTTTAATCCCTTTCTTTGCACGAAGAGAAAGACCAATGGTTACGATTTGTCTCACTCTTTCCATGGAAAGATTTAACTCTTCATCGATGAGCATAGGATTTACTTCAGGAAAGTCGGTTAGGTGGATTGATTCTTTGTTGAGGGTTTTGTTCATTTCTTTGCCTTCGTCTAGTTCTAAGTCTTTTCCTTCAAACACATTAATATTTTGATAAATTTCTTCGGTTAGAAAAGGCAAAAAAGGAGCGGCGGACTGGCCAAGCTTGGTAAGAACTTCGTAGAGAGCCTGATAAGCGTCGTTTTTGTTTTCATCATTTTCGCTTTTCCAAAAACGTTTTCTACTTCTTCGAATATACCAATTGGAAAGTTTGTCCAGGAACGGAGGAAGGAGTCTTGCAGCCCTTGCTATTTTGTAATTATCCATAAACTCTCGCATATCTCGGAGGAGTGTGTGAAGTTCGGAAAGAATCCAAGCGTCGATAGTGATTGTTGGTTTTTGCCAAGCCTCTCTGAAAGATTGGGGGTCGCTCCAACGGAAAGGAATTTCCATATCGGGCTTCCATTTGTCGAGGCGGGCGTAAGTGATGAAAAAATAGTAGGAATTAAGCCAGGCGCGAAGCAGACCTTTTTGAATTTCTCCCACTTTCTCTTCCGAAAAATTCATATTTTCAGCTTCCATAATAGGGGAACTCATAAGATAAAAGCGTAAGGCGTCCGCGGAATATTTATTGAGGACTTCTTCTGGGTCGGGAAAATTACCCAAAGACTTGGACATTTTTTTCCCGTCAGAACCGGCGATGACTCCAGTGGTAACGACATTTTTAAAGGCTGGTTTTCCAAAAAGAGCGACGGCCATTGTGTGCATTACAAAAAACCAGGCTCGAGTTTGGCCAATGTATTCGGAAACAAAATCGCAAGGGAATTTTTGGTTGAAATCTTCTTGGTTTTTAAAAGGATAGTGTCTTTCCGCAAAAGGCATGGATGCTGATTCAACCCAACAATCAAGCACTTGAGGAATTCTTCTACAAGTATTTTCGCAATCTGGGCATTTGAAAGTGATTTTGTCGACGTAAGGTCGGTGGTAATCATCAAGTCTTTGTCCCGAAAGCTGATAAAGTTCGTCGTAGGAACCGACCGCAATTTGTTTGTTGCAACTTTCACATTCCCAAATAGGGATAGCGGTACCAAAAAAGCGGTCTCGGGAAATATTCCAATCAGGAGCCGATTCAATTCCCTTCAAGAATCTTCCATGTTTCAAATGTTCTGGATGCCAATTGATTTTTTCATTTTCTGAAATTAATTGGTCTTTAAGGCTACTGACTTTGATAAACCAAGCCGGTTGGACTTTGTAAATCAGTTTTGTGTGACATCGATGGCAGAATGGGTAACTGTGGGTGATTTTTTCTTCCACTAAGAGAAGTTCTTTCTTTTTGAGGAGTTCTACAATTTTTGGGTTGGCATCCCAAACATTTTTTCCTTCAAACTGTCCTTCAATGAACTTCCCTTCGGAGTCAACATTTAAGAGAATAGGTAGATTTTCTTCCTTTCCTTTTTTGTAGTCCTCTTCCCCAAAAGCCGGAGACATGTGAACAATTCCACTACCGTTGTCTTCTTCAACGAAATCCCCCAAAACCACTCGAAAACCGTTGTCGTTCTCTGATTTTTCGTAAACTGTTTCTTCAGGGAGAATTCTTTCATAAGTGAGATTCTCGAGACCACTTCCCTTTATTTCGGATACTATCTCTCCCTCAATTTTTGCAAGTTCTTTGACATATTCCCATCTTGATTTGGCTAAAATTAAAAGGCCTTTTTCTTTTTTAGGTTTGATTACCAAATAATCCATCTTTGGACTGACTGCCAATCCGGAATTAGAAAGCAAAGTCCAGGGAGTAGTTGTCCAAGCAACGAAATAGACCGGATCCTTTGCAGAAAGACTCAATTTTTCCTTAGATTCTTGAGTAAGAGGAAATCGAACGAAGGCGGAGGCGTCTACCACATCTTGATAACTGTTGTCCATAGCAATTTCAAAATTAGCCAGTGGAGTGGCGCAACGCGGACAGTAAAGAGAAATACGGGTGTCTTTATAGATAAGTCCTTTGCTGTGAAGTTCTTTGAAAGCCCACCAAACCGATTCCATGTAATCAGAGTCCATGGTACGATAGGCATTTTTATAGTCTATCCAACGACCGATGCGGTCAATGGTATCTTCCCAAGAAGAGGCGACTTTGCTGGTTGATCGGAGGCATTCACAGACAAATCTCTCGATTCCGACTCCTTCCTCAATCTCTTTTTTTGTCTTGAGTCCTAGCTTTTTTTCCACCATGTGTTCGGCCGGAAGTCCATGACAATCCCAACCCCAACGCCTGTCAACCCGATAACCTCTCATTGTCCAATATCTAGGAACCACATCTTTAGCAATAGAAGAGAGAAGCGTCCCATAATGAGGTACACCAGTAATAAAAGGAGGACCGTCGAAAAAGCTGTAAATTGGAGCTTCCCGTCTGTTCTCAATGGACTTTTCAAAAGCCATATTTTTCTTCCAAAACTTGATGGTTTTCTTTTCTCTTTCCGAGGGAGGTATTTTAGGGTCAACGGACTTAAACATAAAAAATATTTAGAAATAATTTTTAAACGCCTAACTTACCATTATAGAGAGGTTTTTTTGGGAAAGGCAAGAGAGGGGGGATAAATTTCTAAGTTCTAATTCACCTAATTTCTAATAAAATGACAAATGACTAATGTCAAATGACAAATCAATGACAAAATCCAAATTTCAAAATACTTTTTTTGTCATTTGATATTCGGAATTAATTCGTCATTCGTCATTTGACCTTTGACATTTTATTAGGTGAATTAGGAATTAGGTGAATTAGAACTTCTTTAATCCTTCTTCCTCCTCAAGGGAAACAAAATCACGTCCCTTAAATTCTTCTGATCCAATAAAATAGCCAAAAATCGGTCTATCCCCATTCCCCAGCCAGCTGTTGGGGGCATGCCGTAGGAAAGAGCCTCAACGTAATCTTCATCAAAACCGTGAGCTTCTTCGTCGCCTTTTTCTTTTGCTTTAGCTTGCTCTAAAAAACGATCGGCTTGTTCCCCAGGATCATTAAGCTCGTTGTAGGCTTTAATTATTTCCCAACCATTAACAATCAGTTGAAAGGTAGCAATTCGTTTGGGATTTTCTTCTTTAGTTTTGGCAAGAGGAATCATTTCTTTGGGATAATCCATCAGAAATAACGGACCGGAAAGTTTTGGACGAATTATTTTTTTGTATATTTCATCTAGGAGTTTCGCATCTGACTCCGAGCTGATATTTTTTAGTTCAATTGAGTTCTTCTTGATTATCTCTAACAAATCTTTTCTTTTCAACTTATCCATATCCAGCTTTAATTCTTTCTTTACTAAATCACTAAACAATACCTTTTTATAAGGAGGTTTAAAATCAAACTTTTTTCCTTGAAAATTTATGACAAAAGATCCGTTGATTTTGGGGATGATTTTTTTAAACATCTCTTCGGTCAAGCTCATCAGTTTCTCGTAGTCACTGTAGGCAAGATAAAATTCTAGCATGGTAAAATCGGGATTATGCTGGGTACTGATTCCTTCGTTGCGAAAATTTCTGGCAAATTCAAAAACTTTCTCGAATCCGCCAACGATCAATCTTTTGAGATATAACTCGGGAGCAATGCGTAAAAAATAATCCTGTCCAAGAGCATTGTGTCTAGTTTTAAAAGGCTTAGCAATCGCTCCCCCAGCCATTTGTTGTAAAATGGGAGTTTCCACTTCCAGAAATCCTTTGCCAAGAAGAAAATTACGTAAAAGTTCGATGAAATGGCTTCTTTTTCTAAATCTTTCTCTTGTTTCTTGGTTGGTAAGAAGATCAAGATAGCGCTTTCGGTAGCGTAATTCTTCGCTTTGTAATCCCTTCCATTTTTCCGGAAGAGGCTTTAAGGCTTTGGAAAGAAGTTTCCATCGAGAAACTCCTAACGTTTTTTCTCCGGCACGGGTTAGGAAAAGAGTTCCTTCAACTTCAATAAAATCTCCCCTTTCAATTAAATTCAAAAAGATATTGAAATTTTTCTCTCCGATCTCATCTTTTCTGAGGGCAATTTGGATTTTACCACTTTCATCTTCCAGATCGGCAAAATTTATTCCTCCATGGCCTCTCTTTCCCATTATTCTCCCGACCAAAGTAATCTTTCTTTTTTTTAATTTGTTGAAATTTTTCAAAGCCTCAGCATTTGTGCAAGTACGTTTTGCTTTGCTCGGATAGGGATTAACCCCCGCTTCTTTAATTAAATCGAGTTTTTTCTTTCGATCCGCAAGAAGTTGTTTGAGGGTTTGGTTTGAAGACATTAGATGTTGATGAAGAGTAATAATTAAACTGATTATTCAAGAGAAACTGCAAAAAAGCCTAATCTAACTAATCAAATGACGAATTCCGAATGACAAATAACAAACCAAATCCGAAATCCAAATAACAAAATTTTTTGATATTAGGACTTTGTCATTGATTCGTCATTCGATATTAGTCATTAGTCATTTTAGTAGATGAATTAAAAATATTTTATGTTAACAGGATGGTAGATTTAATTATTGCAAAAAACTTAACTAAACCCCAGATCCCCCCTTGATCTTCCCAATATACGCCTCAATCTCCCTAGCTAAATCCTCTCTGTCAAAAGCGTAAGCTAGAGTGGCTTTTAGGTAATTGAGAGCGTCCCCAGTTGTCATCCATTCCCCATTTTCCACTTCTTTAGCCAGGAAAATTCCCCCGTTTTTCACGTAAGTTCTGATAGCGTCGACAATCCAAAGCTCATTGTCTTTTCCAAGAGCTGTGTTTTTCAAGATGTTGATTATTTCTTGATCAAGGATCATTCTGCCAAAATCGGCAAGGCAAGACGGAGCTTCTTCTTGCTTGGGTTTTTCAATAATGTCCTCGATTTCATTAGTTCCTTCTCGAAGTTTTACGATTCCATAACGACTGACTTCGGTTTCTGGCACTTTTTGAACTCCTATCATGAGATGTCCGTTTTTTTCGTAATCTTCTACCATTGATTTAGTAAAAGATTGCTTAGCTTTAACTAGATCGTCTCCCCAAACAAAAACAAAAGGTTCGTCATCTACCAAGCTTCCGGCCGAAAGAACCGGGGTACCGTTTCCATAAGGACCTTTCTGCCTGACATAAATAAAATTAGCCAGTTCGGAAATTCTTTTGATTTCTTCCAGTTTTTCTAGCTTGTTGTTTTTTTCCAGTTCATTCTCTAGAGCCCAGCTTCTATCAAAATGGTCTTCCAATGGTTTTTTGTCCCACTTGGTAACAAGAATAATATCTTCAATTCCTGCTTCAATCAATTCTTCCACCACTAATTGAATAATCGGCTTGTCTACAATTGGAAGCATTTCTTTGGGCATAGCCTTGGTGGCTGGAAGCAATCGAGTCCCACTTCCTGCCACGGCAATAATGGCCTTTTTTATTTTTTGAGAAACCATGATGGTAGTTAAAATAAATTTTTAAGTTCTAATTTAGTCTAATCTTTAATAAAATTCCTAAAACTAAATTTAAAAAATTCCAAGAAACAAGAAACAAATTCCAAACAAATTCAAGCATCACAAACTCCAAATAGTACCCTTTTAGTGTGTCATCCCGGGCTTGACCCGGGATCCAGGAGAATAATATTAGACTCTTAAAATATTATTTTTCTGGATCCCGGCTCAGGGGCCGGGATGACACGTGAAGTTGTTTGGTTTTTCAAATTTGGAAAATTGTATCTTGTTTGGAAATTGTATCTTGGCTATTGGAATTTTATCGTAATTATTTTAATGTTCTATGACTAATCAAATTTCTAATCTACGCTATCACTCTACCATAAGCATAATGAAGTTGCAATAATAATAGAATATAGGATAATATAAGCAATCAATAATTTTTGTAAAATGTTTCAAATACAAAACTCTAATTTGGCGGGAAATAAAAGTTATTTGGAAAAAGGAAAAATAGAAGAAAATATTTTGAAGAGTGGAATGATTATTCTAACAATCGCCTTTCCTTGGCTGTTTTTTCTTTACTCCAAACCTCTAGAACTTCTTAAACAATCTTTTTTAATTCTGATTGTAGGATTAATGCTGATCGTCAGTTTAATGGGGATTATCAAGAGAGGAGCGCTGGAGTGGAAAAGAAACAGGTTTAATTGGGTGGTAATTTTCCTTTCATTTCTTCTTGGGGTGTTGTTTTTGTATTCAAACAACCATCAAATATCCTGGGAAGGTTATCAAGGGAGTTTTACTTCCGGAGTGAGTGAATACGTGACTTTTTTTATTTTTTACCTTTTGGGTACGCAGTTTTTTTCTAAAGACTCTTGGCGACAAAATTTGGAGATGTTTCTTTTCTCTTTGTCGGCTTCTTCGATTTTTCTTGTTATATTGGCTTATTTTGGGAAAAGTGAGTTCATAACGGCTAATTTCGCAAGAACCCCTTCTTTGGTGGTGGCAGTTTGTGGGGTAACCTCCCTAGCTCTTTGGTGGACGGTTAAAGTCAAAGAAAAAGTGATGGATTGGTTGAATCTTTTCAGTGCGTTGGCTCTCCTTTTTATCTCATCGGTTTTGGATTATCCCCTCAGCTGGTGGGTGTGGGCTTCTGGAACCGGGATTATTGTTTTTTTTGATTTTTTATTCAAACATCGGGGAGAAGTGGAAAGAGCCGACCAAAGACAGTTGGGAATACCTCTTCCTAAAAACGGTTCTTTTCTTCGAAATATTACAAAGGGGAAAGGAAAATATCTTTTCTTTGTTTTTCTTTTTTCCTTTTCTCAAGCTACTTCTCCTCTCATACTGCATACGGAAAAAGTTTCTATTATGCCGTATTATTCGGTTTTATTAAATCACCCCATACTGCTCGATAAAATATTGTTTTATTTGGCACTTGAATTTTTTATTTTAATCTTTGGAATAGTCGCTTTTCTCTCCGGCAAAACGGAAAGGACTCTTACGCTGGCAATCATTGGATCCTTGTTTGGGGTTATGACGGGACAATTGCTATACTATTCGGAAAGTACCTTGCTTTATTTCTTGGTCTGGATGCTGTTTATTTTTGCTTCGCTGACATTTCTTAGGAAACAAAAGGAATTAGACTATCTTCAAGAATTCAAAGAAAACGGTCAAGGAAAAAAAGCTTTTGCAATTTTTGCGATTGGAATTTCGATAGTAACGTTAGTGTTAGTTGTCCTAAGAGGCGTGAGCCTTTTTAATTAAAAGGAAAGGTGTCATCCCGGGTTTGACCCGGGATCCAGGCGGGTAGAGAATTACTCTAGTTAACCTAATTATACTAATTATTCTAAAAAGCACTAAGTACCAATAAACAAAAATTTTTTAATTGGTTCTTGGTATTTTGTTTAGAATAATTAGGCTAATTAGAGCAATTAGAATAATTTAGTGAGTTTAACTGGATCCCGGGTCAAGCCCGGGAGGACACGGGGTTAAATATTTCAAGTGTAATAATTTTTTTAGTATAGAATTTTTAACTTTAAACTTTTTCTCGTGGATAAAGTTTCTCTCGGTGCAATCATTACCGACGGTGGTAATAGTAAAAAAAATAAAACTGGTTCCTGGGCAACCAAGAGGGCTTTTATTGATCAAAAAAAGTGCATTAAATGTCACACTTGTGTTTTATTTTGTCCGGAGGATTGTATTAATATAAAGGAGAATGGAAAAGATGTGGAAGTGGATGCGGATTATTGTAAGGGATGTTTGGTTTGTGTCAATGAGTGTCCGGTGAAGGCGATAAGCGTAACAATTCAAAGTTAAAAATGCAAAATTCAAAGGAACAGTTCAAAATTAAAAATTATTTAAGGAAATTTTGAATTTTAAACTGTTCTTTTGAATTTTTAACTTTTAACTTTTAATTTTTTTCGTGTTGTCTTATCAAAATAAAACTAAAAATTTAGCTCTTACTGGAGGCGAAGCGACAGCCGAGGCAATGAGACAGATCAATCCAGGAGTAGTTCCGGTTTATCCTATTACTCCCCAGACCCCTATTATTGAGAATTTTATAAAATATGTTGCTGACGGCAAGGTTGACAGCGAGGTAATCACTTGCGAATCAGAGCATTCAGTTATGAGTGCGACGATTGGTGCGGCAAGCTCGGGAGTTAGAGCAATGACCGCAAGCTCCTCTGCGGGATTGGCACTTATGTATGAAATGTTGGGAGTGGCGTCTGGGATGAGGCTTCCTATTGTAATGAACGTTGCCAGTCGAGCCCTTTCTTCCCCGATTAATATTCATTGTGACCACTCGGATGTTATGGGAGTCAGGGAGGCTGGTTGGATTCAAATTTTCTCCGAAACAGCGCAAGAAGCCTATGACCACAATCTATTAGCCGTTAAAATAGCAGAAAACAAAAAAGTATTATTGCCGGCGATGGTAATTCAAGATGGCTTTTCAACTTCTCACTTGATGGAAAAGATAGAGCTTCTTCCCGATGATGAGGTAGAGGAATTTATTGGAAAGTATGATTATCCTTATTCCCTTCTTAAAAATGATAAAAAAATTACTTTCGGAGCACTTGTTCTTCCAGACCATTTTTTTGAAGTTAAAATAGACCAATCCGAAGCTATGGCAGAAGTTGAATCGGTCTACGATGAAATGGCTCAAAAACTTTCAAAAATAACTAATCGGGAATATCCTAAAATCGAAGTTTTTCAAGTTGAAAAAGATACGGAAGGAGTGATAATTTTGCTTGGAGGAAGTGCAGGAACGGCCAAGGCAGTGGCCGAGAGCTTGCACAAAAAAGGACATAAAGTTGGAGTGATCAAAGTTCGACTTTTTCGTCCCTTTCCCTATGAAGAGATGTTTAGAGCTCTCGGAAACGTAGCCAATATTGCCGTTCTTGATCGAGCATTTAGTTTTGGTAGTGTTCCTCCTTTGTGTACTGAAATTATGACAACCCTTTTCCGTTTCGAGGAATCTGGCAGAAAGGTTCAAAGCTATGTTTATGGTTTGGGAGGAAGAGATTTGGGAGAAAAAGAAATTGAAGAAGTTGCTGCTGACATGCTGTTGGGAAAATTTGAGGAAGGGGTAAAATTTTTAGGAAAAAACGATTAAAAAATAAAAAACCCATCAAAATCAATGTTTGATGGGTTATACAAAAAATCGGAGGAAAATTTTCTTTTCAGAAAAAATCTGGAAAAATTCTAATGGCTCTAAAATGGCTTTTGCAACTGGTACAAATGTATTCGTCTGCAAGCCTCTTCGGTGGTTTTTTGAAGTTTGAATACTTTCCCCCTTCGCGAGAATATACTTTAATTTGTATCATCGGTTCTTTGCAATAGGGGCACCGACGTAAATAAAGTATTCTGCCTAACTTCACCTCAATTGCATCAAGGGATGAAGCTGATCTTCCCTCAAAAACTTTCCTCTTTAGAATTTTAATATCATCAGAAGAAAGATAAACTTGTTTGGGAAATCTTCTTTTTGCCGCGGAAAGAAGGCCAATAAAACTTTTTCCTCTCTGGTCAACGAGTGCCGTTGCCATTTTATCCTCCAATTTTTTTCTTGCGTCCAACTAATTTCAAATGTAATAATATATAAAAGAAATTAGCAAATTTTTCTATGTCAAAAAGGAGAAAACAAGATGCGAATAAAAAATAACAGACAAAAGACCTTTAAAAAAATGAGGGAGCTTTCACCTTCTGAAATAAAAATAAGAAAGGTAGAAAACTTTATTTTTGAATGGAAAGAAGAAATAGCTACTCTTTTTGCCGCAACAATCTTGGGCATTGCCATTTTCCTCATGTACTCGGCAGTTTTAATTGATGAAATGAGGGACAGCTTATTTCGAACAAAAAAATTGGAGAATTGTTAATTTCTTGTTTTTATCAAAAGGGACTGAATAACCAGTCTCTTTTTTTCTTTCTGCATTTGAAAAAGAGGTAGCCGAATTGAGCCATTAAAAAACAATTCCAGTGTAAATCATTGTGCCGTCTAAAATATAACTTTGGGGCTAGTGAAATTATTTTTTTTTAGTAAAATAGATTAGACCATTTTTCAAAAATTTTTATGTTTGAATTCCTAAAATATCTGGGTATTTTTTTAGCCTCTTTTACTGAGGGTCCTACTGCCGGGGTTTCGGTGGGATTTCTTTCTCGTTTGGGTTATATGAATATTTATCTTGGCTATCTAACTCATGTTTTTGGGGACTTAAGTGCGGATTTTCTTTATTATTCATTGGGGTATTTTGGAGGCATAAAACTATTGCCAAAACTGGCCAAATTTTTTGGCTTTACCCTAAAAGAAATTGAAAAGGCCAAAATATTTTTTCAAAGTAACAGAAAAAAAGTAATTGTGTTTGGGAAACTTTCTCACTTTGTTGGGCTTCCTATTCTGATTACCGCAGGTATTGCCCAGTATCCTTGGTGGAAGTTTTTAATTCTTGATTTTTTTGCTACCGCTATCAAATCGGCGTTTCTGGTTGCAGTAGGTTATTATTTTGGCGAAGTATGGAAAAGATACAGCAATGTTTTTTTGGACACAACAATTGCTTTGTTCATGCTTATTTTTATTCCAATAGCCTACTTTCTCTTCAAAAGAAGAAAACAAAGAAAAAAGAAATAGTAAATCTGTTCTATTGAAGAAGGTTTTCGTATATTCTTTTAGTTTTTTTGGCAATTTCAAGAATATCTTCATCTTGAGCCATTTTTAAAGCATTTTTGCCAAGCCTTTCTCTTAGATTTTTGTCTTTGATTAATAAATTAAGGTATTTTTTGAATTCTTTATCGTTTTTAGCCTTTAGACAGTTCTCTTGGTGGATAAGCCAGCCCTTATAAACCGGGAGGTCTCTAATGAGCAAAGGAAGGCCAACAGCAGCAGCTTCAATAATTGCCATTCCTTGGTTTTCCTCGTAGGAAGGGAAAAGAAAAATATCTAGGGCATTGAGAGCTTCGTTTACATCTTGGACATAGCCTTTAAAATCAATATTTTTTGGCAGATCTTTCGGAAGAGCTTTAGCTAGAAAAGAATTGTATATTTTTCCAAACCAGAGAAATTGGTTATCTGGAAATTGTTTAACAAGCGACAAAAAAGTGTCCACGCCTTTTCTTGGCACTACCAAGCTAGCTGTACCGATGGTTATTCCTTTCGCCCCATGTTTTTCCCTACCGATTTTTCTTTTTATCTTATCTTTGCGAAATATTTTTAAATCAACACCGTTACTCATCACAACAATTTTTTCTTCAGGGATGCCATAGGAAACAAGGAGACCTTTGGTATATTCGCTAGGAGAGAATACTAGGTCTGCAAGGTTGTATACGTAGGCTAAATATTTTTTTGTTATGGGATAAGAAAGACCTCCAATACGGAAAACCCCAGTAAAGTCTTCGGCTGTCATATGAGACCAGGCAATTATTTTTTTATTATTTTTTCGAGCCTTTTTCATTTGTAAAATAGACAAAGGACCAGGTAAATTAATTTGCAATATATCCCAAGAATCTTTGATATTATCCGAAAAGTCTATTTTTAGGCTTTTTAAAAGTCTCTCTTGATTTTTGTAAGCGGAAATTATTCCACTGCCTATGTTTTTGTAGAGAACGCCGTTAAAATTTCTTTTAAGGTCTAAATAGAGGCAGATTTTCATTATTTTTTATTTTAAAGAATTATTGAAAATCACGTTCACAAAATTGCTTTTTCATAGATCTCTTCCAGTTTTTTAGTCACTTTTTCTTTGGAATATTCCAAAGAGTACTCCCGGGATCTTTCACCATATTCGGTAAGCATTTTTTGATTTCGGAGGAAAGTTAACAGATTTTGCGCCATTTGGTTGATTCCGTTCTCAGAAGCCAAAAGCCCGTTCTTTTTATCTTGAACTATTTCTCCCAGTCCTCCCTTGTCAACTGCAACTACGGGGAGACCGACCGCCATGGCTTCCAAGGCTGAAATACAGAAAGTCTCGGTTTCGCTGGCAGTAAAATAAATGTCTCCCGCTCTAAGAGCATTAACTAATGATTCTCCCCTTTGAAAACCAGTAAAGACAACCTTATTTTGTATTTCTAGTTGATTTACTAAATCTTCAAGGCTATTTTTTTTTGGTCCATCACCTATAATTAGCAAGGAAATATCAGGTATTACTTTTTGCGCAAGAGCAAAAGACTTTATTGCTCGATCAACGCTTTTTTCATAGCTAAGTCTTCCCATATAGACAATCGTTGTCCCAGAAACTTTGAAAAATTTTTTAAATTCGACTTTTTCTTTGGAGCTTGGAGGAGAAAAAAGTTTTGTGTCTACAAAATTAGGTAATACAAAAGCTGGTTTCAAAAGCCCGTTTTTCGCCATTTCTTTGGCAAGGGATTGGCTGGGGGTTGTAACCAGATTGCAAAAATTATAGAAACTGACTGTATATTTCCAAGTGAATTTTCGCGTTGATTCAAAATCGACTTTTAAATGTTTTAGGTATTGGTCATAGAAAGTGTGATGGGTTCCGACCAGTGGTTTTTTTAAGATTTTTGCATCCATCACGGCTTCCCATCCCAAAGCAAAAGGAGTGTGGGAGTGTATTATGTCGGGATTGAATTTTTTTAGTTTTGAAAGGGTTAATACAGCTGGCACGGTGAAGCGGATGTCGGGATAAACAAGTGCTGGCAAAGAAGGAAGAGTGTTTACGAAAAGATTTTTGGGATAATTTTTATTCAGTTTTTTTTCACTGAATTTTGATACGGTAAAAACTTGGACTTCATGTCCTTTTTTAGCCAAACTCTGGGCAGAAAATTTAACAAAATTAGCCACCCCATTGATTTCAGGGGGAAAGGTGTCGGAGAAGATGGCGATTTTCATAGGAAAGATAATTAAAATTTCTAATTCACCTAAAAGGTGACTTTTTCCTCCCTTCAGATGAAGGGAGGTGCCCGTAAGGGCGGAGGGTTTGAACGCGAAGCGATCAAAATTCGGCCTTCGGCATCAAACCCCTCCCCCTACGGGGTACTCCCCTTCATCTGAAGGGGAGAAAAATAAGTCAAATTGAAAATTATATTCCTTATCCACAATTCAAACAGTGTTCTCCTTCTTTCGTTCTCATCATAATTTGCCCGCATTTCTCACACTTGTTTTTCCCTGGTCTTCCCTTGGCGATGTATTTGCATTTCGGATATTGGTTGCAGGCGTAGAAGGGTCCTCTTTTTCCCCGTTTTTCCACTAGATCCCCCGTTTTACATTCGGGGCATTTGATACCGATAGTTTTTTCAAACTTTTTGATGAACTTGCAATTAGGGTAGTTGCTACACCCTTTGAACATTCCCCATTTGCTTCTTTTCACAGTGAGGGGGTGTCCGCATTCCGGACATTTTTCGGCGCTTACCTCTTTCTCTAGTTGTTTTTCTTCGTCGGTTCCTTCTGAATGTTTACACTCGGGATAACCGGAGCAAGCATAAAATTTTCCAAATCGACCAAATTTTTCCACTAGTTGCTTTCCGCATTCCGGACACTTCTTGTCAATCAGTTTTTGAAATTTAGAAACCTCCTTGTCTTTTATAAGCAGATTTTTCTTGAAGGGCTTATAAAAATTACTAACAACTGGTACCCATTTCTCTTTGCCACTAGCGATTTTATCTAAATCTTCTTCAACACTTGCAGTGAACTTGATTTCAACAATATTGGGAAAATGTTCTACTAGGGAGTCGTTGACGATACAACCGATTTCGTTAGGAAACAAGGATTGGCTGTCGTCCTTGGAAACATAGCCTCGGTCTTGAATAGTACTGATAGTTGGAGCATAGGTGGAAGGTCGGCCAATACCATTTTCTTCTAGTGCTTTGATAAGGCTCGCTTCGGTGTAGCGGGCGGGCGGTTTGGTAAAATTCTGTTCAGCAAATAACTTCCTCTTGTCTACTTTTTCTCCTTTTGAAACTTCCGGAAGCAACTCTTCTTTTAAAATACCCTTCCCAAGGACTTTCATGAATCCATCAAAAACAATCTGGCTTCCTTCTGACAAAAAACCATACTCGGAAATTCTAAATTTTATTTTAACAGTATTCAACTCTGCCGGCGCCATTTGGCTTCCAATCGTTTTTTCCCAAATTAAACGGTACAATTTATACTGGTCGGAACTTAAAAAATCTTTCAATTCATCAGGAGTTTTTTCTGGAAAAGAAGGTCTGATCGCTTCATGGGCTTCTTGAGCTCCTTTGGCTTTGTTTTTAAAATAACGAGGGGATTGTAATGAATAGTTTGGACCAAAATTCTTATTAATAACCTCTTTTATAGTATTAAGAGCAGAAGCAGAAATAGTTAGCGAATCTGTTCTCATATAAGTAATAAGACCAACTTGTTTTCTGTCAACGCTGATTCCTTCATAAAGCTGTTGGGCAGTCATCATAGTTCTTTTAGCGGAAAAGCCCAGCCTTCTTCCAGCTTCTTGTTGTAATGTACTGGTTCGAAATGGCGGAGATGGTTGTCGAAAAACTCTCTTTTTTTCTATACCTGTGACTTCCATTTTTGAAGAACAAAGGGTATCCAGTATCTTTTGACTTTCTTTTTCTTCTTTTATGGAAAGCTTGTTTAGCTTTTTTCCATTTTTTTCAACAAGGGTGGCGATTGAACCGTTAATTTTTTCCTTTTCTTCCTTAATTTTTAGAAGCTTATTTAATTCACTTTCTTTTATGATTTCCAAAGTTTCTTTTTGCTCTTTTTCGCCTTGTTTTTTCCAAAGAATTTTTATTTTCCAAAATTCTTCCGATTTGAATTTTTCTCTTTCTCTTTCTCTTTCAACAATTAATCTGACCGCGACTGACTGAACTCTCCCAGCAGAAAGGCCTTTGCGGATTTTCTTCCAGAGAAAAGGAGAAAGTTCATAACCAACTAGACGATCCAAAATCCTTCTGGTTTGTTGAGCCTCGAAAAGCCGAACATCGATTTCTCGGGGATGTTTCAAGGCTTCTTTGATAGCAAGAGGAGTTATTTCATGAAATGTAATTCTTTCAAAAGGAACTTTTTTGTTGATACCTCCGAGAACATGCTTTAAATGGTAGGCAATCGCCTCTCCTTCCCGGTCTTCGTCAGTAGCGAGAATGATTTTTGTCGCTTTTTTACTTTCTGTTTTAAGAAGGGAAAGATTCTTTTTCGCTTTTGGAGGAATAACATAGTCTGG
This sequence comes from bacterium, assembly GCA_021779915.1. Lineage (GTDB taxonomy): Bacteria > Patescibacteriota > Minisyncoccia > CAIUEV01 > CAIUEV01 > JAJXZR01. Next base: position 60,058 of record JAJXZR010000029.1, on the reverse strand, counting down.
AGAAAAATTTTTTTCGACGTCTACTCCCAATTTTCCTGTGGGAAGATCGCGAATATGACCGTAAGAAGAAAGAACATGATATTCTTTGTCTAGGAAACGACCAATAGTTCGGGCTTTAGTAGGAGATTCAACGATGACGAGCTTCATGAGGTTTTAGTTTAATTTCTAATTTACATAAGTTCTAATAAAAATTCCAAGAAGCAAGAAACAAATTACAAACAAATTCGAAATACAAAACAATACCCTTTTAGCGTTTCATCCTTGTGAAAGCGAGGATCCAGGAGAATTATATTAGACTAGTAAAATATAATTTTCCTAGATCCCCGGTCAACACGCCGGGGATGACACGTGGGATGTTTTAATTTGGAAAATTGTTTCTTGTTTGTAATTTGTTTCTTGGAATTTGGTTATTTTATTAGGTAAATTAAAAATTAGGTGAATTAGAAATTCAAATCATCACATCCCTTCTTCCCTCAATTCCTCCAGTAGTCTCTTAGCCCTACTTGAAAGCCTTTTTGGCATTTTTATTTTAACTTGTACAATTTCGTCGCCATCCGTTCGGGATATCCCTGCTTTTATGCCTCTTCCTTTCATGCGGAAAAGCTCCCCGTTCACTGTGTTTTCAGGAATTTCCAGCTTGTCCTCGCCTTCAAGAGTAGGAACAGAAATTGTTTTTCCCAATAGGGCATCAGTAAGAGAAACTTCTTTTTCGAAAAAGACATCATTTCCGACTCTTTTAAATGAAGAATGAGGCATAACATGAATTTTGACAAAAAGATCTCCGCTTATTCCATCTCTAGATTCTGCCCCCATGTTTTCAAGTTTCAAAACACTACCTTCTTCTACGCCAGCGGGTATGGTAATATTTAACTCTGTTTTTCTTTTGGCAACGCCAATCCCCTGGCAATTGGAACATTTTTTCTTTATTTGAAAACCTTTTCCTTGGCAATTGGAACAAGGTGTAACCTGGGCAAAAGATCCAAATCCAGTGTTAATCCTCCTCTCCATTTTTCCCGTTCCATTGCAATAGGAACACTTTTCCACATCTTCATCTTTTTCCGCCCCTTTCCCCTTGCAAGCTTGACAACGTTCGTTCTTGTAGACGGATACGTTCTTTCTAACCCCTTGAGCCATTTCAAAAAAAGAAATTTCTAGATCGATTTGAATGTCAGACCCTCTCTCTCTTCTTGAAGAAGTGCCTCCTCTTCTAACTCCAAACCCTTCAAAAATATCACCAAAAAGATCTCCCAAATCAATCCCTTGAGAGAAATCAAATCCGGAAAAATTTCCAAATCCGGAAAAATCAGCCCCGCCAAAACCAGAAGGACCACTAGCTCCTTCCTGATAAGATCCGAACTGATCATAAGTGGCTTTTTTCTTCGAGTCGGAAAGAACGCTGTAAGCCTCGTTAATCTCTTTGAATTTCTCAGAGTCACCGCCTTTTTTATCGGGATGATACTTGTGTGCAAGCTTATGGTAAGCTTTTTTAATTTCTTCTGGCGTAGCGTTCTTGGAAAGACCCAGAACACCGTAGTAATCTTTAGACATAGTGTATTAAAAAATTTTCAATTTCTAATTTTCAATTTTCAAACAATTTTCAATTTTACAATTCATTAATTTTCAAACAAAGAAACACGTGTCATTCCTGCGAAAGCGGGAATCCAGGAAATTAATACTCTATTAGTCTAATATCATTCTCCTGGATCCTCGCTTTCGCAAGGATGACACACTAGACGGGTATTATTTATGTAATTGAGTAATTAATAAATTGAAAATTGTTTGAAAATTGAAAATTAGAAATTGAAATTTTTATTCTATTCCTTCCAAACTAACACTTTCAACGTAACTACCCAAAATTTCTTTCATTTCTTTAATAGTATCTAGTGAATAGGGTACTTTGTGTTCGAAGGTTTTGTCAAGTGTTTTAAGGGGGCGGAATTGTTGAAGAGTGACTTTTTTTGCTCCCTTAATGAATTTCCCGATTCCTTCAATATCGCTAGTTTCGACTATTCCTGGAGCTAAAGTCACTTTAAAATCATATTCGATTCCACTGTTGATTATCAAATTGATACTCTTTTTAATTTTTTCCAAGCCAACTTCATTCGTGCCTGTTGCTAAATAATATTTTTCCTCGGAGCTTTTGATGTCCATAGCTATCTTGTCCAGCAAGTTTTTTCTTATCAGTTCTTCCAGCATTTCAGGATTGGTTCCGTTAGTTGCGATTCCGGTTAAGTATCCCATTTTTTTAATTTTTTGGAGAATTTCAGGTAAACTCTCTTGTAGAGTAGGCTCCCCCCCAGTGATAATAATCGCATCAATCCACCCCACTTTTTTGTTAAGAAATTTTTCAATTTCTTCCCAGGGGTAAATCGGTGTCTTTTGAAGCTCAGTTACTAATTCCGGATTATGACAAAAAGGACAGCGAAAATTGCATCCGCCGGTGAAAATGATGGCCGACATTTTCCCAGGCCATTCAACTAAGGAAAATTTTTCAAGTCCACGAGTATCAAACATAACAAATTAGTTAAAAAGTATAAAGTCGAAAGATATAAAGTTGTTAGGGCTTGGATTTATTATTTTGTTGTGCAATAAATAATTTATAAACTAATTCAAAAAATATTCCTAATTTGAAAATATTTTGTTATTTTATTGAATTTTACCAGAGGTGTCATCCCGGGCTTGACCCGGGATCCAGTTAGACTAACAGAATGTTATTTTAATGTGCATTGTAAGAGATTGAACAAACTAACATTTTATTAGACTAATACCACTCTCCTGGATCCCGGGTCAAGCCCGGGATGACACGTGGGTAGAATCTTACTTTTAATCCTCCCAATGCTCGATATTAAATTCATTCGCGAAAATAGTGACAAACTAAAAGAGGCGATAAAAAATAAGGGAATTGAGCTTGATCTTGATTATCTTCTTTCGGTCGATAAAGACAGAGTTGCTATGGCACAGGAAATAGAGATGAGGAGGGCGGAGAAAAACCAACTAAGTTCGATGGGGATGAATCTTACGGATGTTGAACAAAAAGAAATATCTACCAAGGGGCGGATGATTCGCAACGAAATTGCAAGATTAGAAACTGATTACCGAGAGGTCAAAGGGAGATTAAAAAATCTCATGGCGAGAGTCCCTAATATTCCTTCTCCTGATACTCCGGTAGGAAAAAATGGAGACGACAATCCTGAAGTTTCTCGTTTTGGAGAGATTCCCCAATTTAGTTTTGTTCCTAAAGATCACATAGAACTTGCAAAAAATTTAGACATTATTGATTTCGAAAGGGGTGTAAAAGTCGGAGGATACAGAGGGTATTACCTCAAGAATGAAGGAGTTATGCTGGTTTTTGGGATGATGATGTACGCACTTAACAAAATGATCTCCAAAGGTTATTCGCCGATGATTCCACCGACTTTGGTGAAAGAGTTTGCTCTTTTTGGTAGCGGATATTTTAAAGATGCCGAGTTTAATCCTGAAATTGATGAAATTTATCAAATTGCTAATTTCGAGAAAAATCAGTTAGGGGAACAAAGTAAAGAAAATAAATTTTTGGTGGGAACAGCTGAACCATCTCTCCTTGCCTATTATTCCGGAGAAGTTTTAAAAAAAGAAGACCTTCCATTAAAAATGTGCGGATTCAGTCAATGTTACCGAAGTGAAATTGGAAGTTATGGAAAGGACACCAAAGGTATTTATCGAGTCCATGAGTTTATGAAGGTGGAGCAAGTAGTGATTGCTGATGATGACGTTGAAGCCTCTAAAAAAATTCAAGAAGAGATGCTTCAAATTTCTAAAGAAATCCATGAAGATTTTAAACTTCCCTATCGGATTGTTCAGATTTGCACGGGTGATATGAGCCCTGGAAAATATAGAGCTTTTGATATTGAGGCTTGGCTTCCTGGCATGAATCGCTTTGGTGAAACCGGGTCAGCCTCCAATTTTCTTGATTGGCAGGCAAGGAGATTGGACGTGAAATACACTGACGGAAAAGACAAAAAATATGTATATATGCTCAATAATACTGCTCTAGCCAGTCCTAGAACCCTGATCGCAATTTTGGAAAATTTTCAACAAAAAGACGGAAGCGTGGTCGTGCCTGAAGTCCTGCGAGGATACGTTGGGAAAGACGTTATAAATCCGAAATAATTTTTGGAACTTGTCTAGAGTAACAAATAAATGTTACCAAGAAACAGGATGGGACAGAGAAACTGACCGTCTATCCTGATAACTTCCCGATTGGACCGGAAGCACAAAAATAAATTTTTCAAAAATTGAAAATTACGAATTGAAAATTTGGAGCTAGTTTTCCCTACTTAAAAAATTAGCTTAGAAATTTCCCAGTAATCTTTTCTGCTTCTCTATCATTCTCTATCCATTTAATATTCTCGTCTTTTCGAAACCAATTCATTTGTCTTCTGGCAAAACTTAGAATATTTCTGACCAGGAGCTCTTCTAGCTCTTTTTTGTTTATTTTTTGATCAAGATAATAAGTGATGAATCTTGGCTCCAGACCCATCTTAAGAAGATCGTCGCGGGAAGCTTTTTGGCTTTTTAAAATTTCTGAAATTTCTTCAACCATCCCCTCCTTGATTCTTTCTTTAAGTCGTTTTTCAATTCTTTTTTTGAGCTCCGGAAAGGGAAAAGTGATGCCGAGAAACAAAAAATCATACTTTGGATTAGATTTTGGTTTGGCTTCCTCAAAACTTTTTCCGGAAAGAATACATGTTTCAATGGCTCTTTGTAATCTTCTTGGATTTTTTTGGTCAATTTTAGAAAAAGCTTGAGGATCAATTTTTTCTAGTAATCTTTTCAAATCTTCCAAGTCCATTTTTTCAAGCTTTTTTCTTAATTTTTCATCTTTTTTAATTTTGGGAAATTGCCAACCTTCTGTAACGGAGTAGATGTAGAAAGGGCTTCCGCCGACCAGAAGCGGAAGTTTTCTTTTTTTTAAAATGTTATCAATTGAAATAAAAGCCTTCTTTTGAAATTCGGCAGAACTAAACTCTTCATTTGGCTCAAGAATATCGATTAAGTGATAAGGAATTTTTTTATTCTTCAAAACATAATCACCTTTGTCTTTTCCAGTTGAAAGGTCTAAATGTCTATAAATCTGGCGAGAGTCTGCAGAAACAACTTCCCCATCAAATTTTTTGGCAATAAAAACTCCCAGTCTGGTTTTTCCAGCAGCAGTTGGCCCTACAATGGCTACAGCCTTGGATAATAAGTTGGTTTTATTCATTTAATTTATTTGGAAATCATTTTCTGAAGGATTAAAAGTTTCTACTCTATAAGATTTTTTACCGGTTGAAATTTTGTAACTAAAAGAAAACTCATATGGTCCTCGTGGCCATTTTGAGTAGCTCAAATTCGCTATTAAAAAAGTTCTATTTCCGGAATTTTTGACCCCAGAAATTCTTACTCTATTGCCATTTAAAAAGGCAGTGGTCGGTTTTAATTTTTTTTGAGTTGAAAGAGTTAAATCGGAAATAATAATTCTAGTTTTTTTCTTGTTAATTCTTTGAATATTAGAAATGTAAGGATCGGTTGATTTGTCGACTGTTACCGTGTAGGAAGTTGTCGATCCATCCTCTGCTGTTATTGTGTAGGTTATGGGACTTGTGAAGTCTTGACTGACTTCCGAACCAGGACTAATGGAAGAACCAGAATAACTGATTGTTGGAGTAAGATAAGTTAAATTAGTGCCGTTGGCAACAGTTAAATTAATAGTTTTATTTTCTTCGTCGATCGATCCAATAACAGGGTAGGAAAAATCATTAAAATCAAAAGCAGTAATTTGTTTTTCAGAATTTCTTAAAACTGTCACTGTAACGGTATAATTTCTGGTAAAACCGTCTGAGTCGGTAATAGTATAAGTTACGGGATTAGTAAAATTCTGAGGAATATTACTCAAAGGACTTAAAGACTCTCCCGTGAAGGTGATTGTTGGGGAAAGAGAGGTTACATTAGTATCGTGAGGTACGGTAAGAGAGATTGTGTTATTTCCTTCATTAATAATTCCAGAAACACCCAAATCATTAAAATCAAAAGCAGTAATTTGTTTTGTTAGTTCGGTACTGACGGTTACGGTAACTGTGTAATTTTGAGTTGTACCGTCAGCAGCAGTAACAGTATAAGTTTTGGGACTGGTAAAATTTTGAGCTACTCCCGTTGCCGGACTCATTGTTCCTCCTGTGTAACTGATTGTGGGAACAAGAGAAGTAATGTTTGTTCCATAAGGAACCACAAGACTTATTGTGTGGTTAGTTTCATCAATATCCCCAGAAACGGTTGGATCTAGGCTATTAAAATCGAAAGTGTCAATCCGTTTGGTTGTGAGTGCTTTATAGGCATTAATTCTTTTTCCCGAAACGGTTGTTCCGTCAAGATCAGCGAGGGGATCACCAGATTTTAAGATTAAATTTTTTACTTGGCTATTTGTCAAGCTACCATTTGTTTCCCAAACCAAACTAGTAAGTCCTACAACTTGAGGAGTTGCCATAGAAGTGCCGGACCAATAATCATATTCGTCGTTAATACTATTTCCGTAAGTTTCTAGCTTTAAATCATCAATAAGACAACCACCGTAATAGTTATTCGTTCCGTTAGTGACCCATCTAAAACGTAATTTAAAATTAGAAGTTAAATATCCCGAAGGAATAAAATCATCATAAAATCCAGTTGAATAGCCAATTCCCCCACCAGAAAGAGATCCTTTATCCCACCTGGCTACTTCAGAAAAATTTGTGCCGTCACTGCTTAACTCCAAGGCCAAATAATCTGTCCAAGCAGAACTGCGACTGTCGTATTCAGTATCACAGGCTGTCCAAAAACTGAGTTCTGCTGTAGTGGAACCATCCAAATTATAGGCAGTGGTGTTGGCAAAAGTTGAATTGGCATTATCGGCGTAAGGAAAGGAGTTATCCGCAAAAAGAACCTTAGTGGTTCCCCAATTCAATTCTGCCGGAGCAGTTTTTACTTGCCAATTACCGGTTTTAGAAAAACCAGTAGGAATTTGACCAACAGTAGTGGTTTCAAAGTCTTGATTTACTGTTTTTCTTTCTGCGACATCACTAATAATGTTATCTCCAGGTGCTCCAACATCAACGGTATTCGCCCCATAGCTGGACCAACTTGTTAGTTTGTCATTTTGATCAGTAGCGGCTACACAAACAATATTATCTAAATCAAAAGAACAAGGATACAAAGGATCAGCTCCATCATTATCATCTCCTGAGTTTCCTGCGGCTGCGATGAATAGACCACTAAACCCCCTAATAGCCTCTTTCATAAGAGTGTCGTTTTCAGAGCCCCCCCAGCTGGCGTTAATTATTTTTGCACCATTGTTTTCAGCAAAAGCAATGGCTTTAACAATTTCGGAAGTAGTCAACAAAGCAGTTTTTACTGCCATAATTTTGGTGTGAGGTGCCACCCCAACAATCCCGTTTGTGTTGTCGGCCGCCGCGATAATTCCAGCTACGTGAGTGCCGTGAGAATAGGCGCCAGTGGTAAGAGAATCTCCATCTGGAGCTGGATTGGTGTCGTTGCTGTCATAATCATAACCATAGGTACATCCTCCCGGGATTGTCGCATTATTTTCATCTTTACAACTTGACCCATCCCACATATTAGCCAAAAGATCTGGGTGATCATAGGCTACTCCTGTGTCAATTACTGCAGCAATTATGCTGTTGTTTCCTTCAGAAGTGGCCCAAGCTTCTGGAGCGTCAATGTCAGCATCCGCCGTTCCTTTTACGCCATCAACTGTTTGTCCAGTGTTATGAAGTGCCCACTGATCTACATAATAAGTATCGTTACCAGGAGTAATGGAATTTAAATGATATTTATAATTAGGTTGAGCCGATTCAATTGTTGGATCTTTTTTTAATTTTTCTATTTTCTGTTCGATGCTATCGGAGTCTTTAATTTTCATCAGAGAAGAATTATCTTTTGGTAGATAATCTTTTTTTTCCAGATTATATTTATTTGCAACGCTATTAATACTTTTTCCTGCCAAGGAATTTTCGATATTCAATTTTTTATTATTTTTTCCTCCCAAAAAACTTTTTAAACTGATTTTATTTTCCTTAAACTTAACTAAAACTTCTCCTGGAACGAAATCTGATTTTTGATTACTTGATTTGTTAATTTTGGTTTGAACTTGGTTATTTCTAGGGGTAGATTTAAATAACTTTGACATATCTCCCCGACTAAAATCGGCATGGGAAACCTCTGCTTGAATAAGACTCTGTAGACTTCCCATCTGAAACAAAAACGACAAAGCTAAAAAAGACACTGAACTTTTCTTTGCAAGTCGAAATAATTGGTCTTTTTTCATTTTTTTATTTTGTTATTTTTATTTAATTATACCATCTAAAATTACTGTATCTTTATTTTTCCTCCAAGGGCAAATTAGGTGGAGCAGGTGCTCGTTTATTATCAAGCCTTGGAAGGCTTGGAACTCTCATCATCTTAGTTGGGAAATGGAATAAAGTGGCCAATTCTTCAACATTTAGGACGGGACACACCCCTTGCATATCCCTATCTCGAAGCATGTCAACTAATCTTCTAGCTCGATATTCTTTTCTTCCTTTCGCGAGTAAAAAGTAAGTGGAAAGAGTGTAATATTTGTCGAGCATAAAAGCATTCAAATCTCCCGATTCAAATTGCTTCATGGCTCCACCAATATTTGCCGCTAAGATAGGATTAAAAACTTCTTGCCTCGCTATATAAGCAAAGATTATTTGAGTGCTGAAGGCGGGTTTTGACATTTTGTAGCTGATAGCTTTGATGGTTTCTTGTTCATGGTGAGGAAGTACTCTCATCATTACTTCTTCGCTACTTTCAGAAGCAGGCATCAAATTGTATTTTTTTAAAATCTTCTCTATTTCTTTTTTGCCTTCTTTTCTCCATTCGGCAGGAGGGAGACCGATTTGAATTTGAAACCATAGATGCTCTCCAGGTCCAAGGCTTCCCATTGCCTCTAGGAGCCCAGAGAGCGGGTCTACCATTTCACCGGTGAACTTGTCTTCAAAAGAAGGATAAGTATTGATTGGTTGAGCCTGGTTTTTTTCCAAAATATATTTTCCTCCCCAAAGTCCCCAGTTTTCATCGGGAATAGTATCGGGAATGGCTTTGGTGTAATCTTCAGGAGCTTCCATAATTTCAATGTCGGGGAATTGACTGTAAAAAAGTTTTTTCACTAAATCCTCAGATCTTTTTGGCGTAGCAATATAAAATGAAGTTTCTCCCTCCCGGCTGGCAATCTCGAGAGAGAAATAATCTTGAAAAGCCCCTGTGGTTATGGCGTTATAAAGAGTTATTGTCCTGCCAGTTCCAGTTAGTCCTATAAGAACGCTTTCCATTGCCTTTGGATTAGCAGATTGATCCTGCGGAATTTTAATTTTAAGTAGAATTGTATTTAAACTTTCTCTGGCATAAACTCCTGAAACATACTTTTCCCAAAGAGGTCTAAAAATCGAATAAAGACCAATTGGAAGAAAAATCCACCAACCAAAAATAATAACCTGCCACAGAATTTCGAGGAAACCTGGTTCCGATCCGCTTGGCATAATTGAATTTAAAGCTTTATAATTTTATACTATGAATTAACTAGTTGATAAAGTTTAATCTTCAAAAAATATTTTGTTTCAAATTGGGAAACTGTGTTTTAAAAACTAGGGGATTTCCTATAAGAAAATCATAGTTTTTAAAACACAGTTTCCCAATTTGAAACAAAATATTTTCCTTTTAGAATACTTGATAAACTTTATAACTTTATAAACTTGATAAACTAATGTTGCGATTTGACATAATCACCATATTCCCTCACATTCTCGATTCCTATTTTGCTGAAGCCCAAATTAAAAGGGCTAAAGCAAAGAAGCTAATTGAAATTTTTGTGCATGACCTTCGGGATTATGCCAAGGATAAACATAGGACGACAGATGATGTCCCGTATGGAGGAGGGGTGGGAATGCTCATGAAAGTTGAGCCGGTTGAAAAATGTGTTGAGGAAATTTTGAAAAAAAGTCCATATAAAAGAAATGAAATTAGAATAATTTTACTTGCCGCCAAAGGAAAGATTTTTAACCAAAAGAAGTCCCTTGAATTATCTAAAAAATATAAGCAAATAATTTTTGTTTGTGGCAGATATGAAGGGGTCGACGAAAGGGTGATAAATCATATAGCTGATGAAGAAATATCTATGGGAAAGTATATTCTAAGCGGGGGAGAACTGGGAGCGGCCACCATTCTTGATTCCGTCACCAGATTAATCCCTGGAGTGCTAGGGAATGAAGAATCTTTGAAAGAGGAATCTTATAATACTAATGAAACGGAGTACCCGCAATATACTAGACCCGAAGTTTATAAAGGCTGGAAGGTACCGAGTGTGCTTTTGTGCGGGGACCCGAAGAAGATTGAGAAATGGAGGAGGAAACAAATGGACAAGTAAAATTTGTAACCAAGTGTCATCCCGGGCTTGACCCGGGATCTAGTTAGACTCGCCAATTATTCTAATTACCCTAATTGATCTAATTGTTCTAAATAAAATGCCAAGAACCAATTTTCAAGATTTATTTTTTATTGTTTGGTGCTTTTTTAGGTCAATTATCACCGCAAAGCGGGATCCCGCCTTAGGCGGTGGGTATAATTAGGTTAATTAGAGCAATTTTCTATTCTCTTGGATCCCGGGTCAAGCCCGGGATGACACACAAAATATAATAAGAAATTGAAATTTGTAAATTCTGCTATTTTAAACTCAAAACCCTATGTTCCAAAAAATTACTACCCTCCCCCTCATTTTCCTCATCCGCATCTATCAAAAAACCCTTTCTCCTGACCAAAGTTTCTGGGGGAAAAGTATGGGGTTTAGGGTTTGTATTTTTCATCCCACTTGTTCGGAATATTCCGTTCAGGCGCTTAAAAAATATGGTTTAGCAAAAGGCTCCTGGTTGACTGTCAAAAGAATTTCTAGATGCCATCCCTGGAACGAAGGAGGTGTGGACAAAGTACCTTAATTTGGATTATTTTCCAAATAAGCAATAGAATTATTCATTATTTCCTTGTCTTTTTTGTCCTTAAACAAATCTTCTTTTTCTAAAAGAGTGTTTTTTATTTCTCTTATCTTGTTTTTTGCCCCATTCAGATCTCCTTCCGATAAATCTTGATAAGCTAAAGAAGATAAATTAGTTAGATTGCTTCTGTCTTTCCAGCTGTTGATTTTTCCTTCTTTGTAAAATCTGTCTAGGAGAGTAGAAAAACTTTTTAAGGAAGTGCTGATAACGAAGGGAATTTCTTTTTCGTCATTTTGAGAGACACCTTTTTTTAACCAACTTCCTCGGACTTTTATCTCATGGTGGCCAAGTGGCAAAGAAGAAAGATCTAGGCTTCCACTAACGTCCTTTTGATCAAGAGAATAGCTTACCTTCGAACTTTCGATTTTTTCGTCGTCTTCCCCGCTCCAGATGTATGCTTCCGGAAGCAGATATTGCCAATTCAAATAATTGTCGTTAGGAAGAGGTATTCTTGTCTTAATAAAGCTTAAGGAATCAGTATCAGTAATATTTATTTTTGGTTTTCCATCCAAGCCTTTTTCCAGAGAAACGGTGTAAATGACTTTAGAATTTTCGTCTGTGCCGATTTCTTTTTCAACTTTATCAAAATCTTCATTAGAAGAAAAATGCCAAAAAGCCAGCTTGGCTGTTCCTTCGTCCTTTCCCAAAACAGTAATTTTTAGACTCTGCTTTTGCAAAGAGGTCGAGTAATTGATTGGAAAACTGGCAAAAACTAGCTTTTTTCCTTCAATTTCTTCCTCGTCGTACTCGCTTTCATTAATTTCTTTTGCGTCTGTGTTCAAAATTTTTCCGGCTTCGTTTTCAATTGAAATGTCAATCGGCCCGGAGGAGCTGAATAAAAAGTCATCTAAAATATCGGCAAGGGAAAAAGTGGAAGGGCGAATATTTAATTCGTCAAACAAATTTTTCTGACCTTTTTGAAAAAGTTCTCCATGGGAACTGGGGATAGTAATTGAATTGTTAGTTAATTGGTTATTTAGAGTAGCGCTTTTTTGAGTAACGGTTCCGTCACCGAAAAGTGAATCAGGAATTGAGTTAAGAGGATCCGGAACTCCATCTTCAAAAATATTGGAATTTTCTGTGCAAGCTTTTACAGGGATTTTTTCCAAAGTCTTTTCTCCTGTTCCTGCAACAACTCCCAGCCAAACTTTTCTTTTGAGGTTTTTAAGATCGGAATTTATGCTTTCTAAAAACGAATTTTGATATTTTTGAGAAGCGTAAGAAATAGTTTCTCCTGAATCTTTTTGGTAGAGATAATCATAAGTGGGAAGCATTTCGGCAAGAGAAGGAAATTCATTTCGAAGCGTGTCAATGTTGGAATAATTTCGATTTAGAATTTCCAGGTACCAGAGGTAAGGAAGTAATATTTTTTTAGCACCGAGGAGCTCTCCTCCTTCCCAAAGAGAATAAGTTTCACTAGACCCCAGGTGAGGAGTTCCGGCAGTTACCAAACGATCAACATCATCCTCAAAATTATCGCTTTGAATATAGCTTCTGGCTAAAAGGCCTCCCATGCTGTGAGCAACAAGATTAACTTCGTTGTGGTCACTTTTTTGTTTGGCTTCCTCAATAGTTTTTTTTAAATAGTTTTGGGCACTTTCTTCATTAAGCTTTCTCCAATCGTAAAAGGCCCAGAAATAATCTTGCCCCAAAGTGTAATTTTTGGAAGCTAGAGCTTTTGCAAAATAGCGGTAAGAACCAGTCCCTAGAGGCGTCATCCACCAGTCGTTTTTTGCCGAATTACTAAATAGCTTAAAACTGAAGCTTCCCCCAAATCCCGGTACCAGAATAATAGGAATAGGACCTTTTTGTTGCCAAGGATCAAAATCAATATTGCCCCAGATGTAGGCACGGGGAGCGCTGACAAAATAACTGGGGCCGTCTTTCGATCCCCACCAATTATTCTCGGCCTTCAAGAGATTAGTGGTTTTGTTTTCAATGGCTAAATTCTCGTTTTCGTAAATTTCGCAATTTTCTATTGATTCATTATCAACACTGTCCCAAAAACGAACCCCCGTGGTTCTGTTTCTTCTGATAATACAATCGGAAAGGGTTCCTTTTCCCTTAAGGGTAAGGGCTGGAAGAGAGGCTAGATCTTGGTTTCCTCCTCCGTCCTCCAAGATAAAATTTCTCATCTCAACCTCGCTTCCCGCTATGGAACTGAGAGAATAGGTTAAAGTAAAATTTTGTTGCCTATCTTTGTCAGAGGTAAATCTGATCTTATGGTTTTCTTCTCCAATCGCGATAAACCTTCCTTTAATATAAATAGACGCGCCATTTAAACCAATAACCGTTGTTCCTGGCTCAAGGGTGAGGGTAGCTGTGTTTTCAACCGTAATTTTCGCTCCATTAATGATTTTTGTTCCGCTCCAGATGGTGTTTTGGATAATGGAAAGATTCGAACTGATGGTTTCTTCAGAGGGGCTGGCGAAGGCGAAAATAGGAAAAAGAAGGAATATTAGGATTGGTAGAAATGGTTTTGTGGACATCTCTTTAGTTAAAAATTAAAAGTTATAAATTCGTCCGTGTCATTCCCGCGAAGGCGGGAATCCAGTAAACTAATACTTTATTAGACTAAAAGAATGATTGTTTGGGTTCTATAGTTAAGAAAATAACTAAAATAACATTCTATTAATTTAATAAAATCTTCCTGGATTCCCGCCTTCGCGGGAATGACAGGTGGAGTTAGGGTGACACGAAAGAAATAATTTGAATTGTTCTTTTGCATTTCTAACTTTTAATTTTTAATTATTACATTCCACAAACTTCCTTCCTGCTTTTTCGCCTTCTTCTACACTTGCAAACCAGACTTTGTTTTCTTCCTTGATTCTTTTGGCGAAGTGGCAGGCGATAGGATAAAATTTGTCGCTTTTTTGGCTTCCAACAAATTTGCCTGTTCCAGTATTATTGGCTTGAGGAGTATCTTTGAGTGGGTTAGCATTCACGTTTGAATTATTTTGATTCGCGTTTAAATTTTCTTGAGACAGAGGTCCCGTCTCATTTCCTTGATTGAGAAGTTGACTGATTTCTTCTATTTGAGATTGACTCATCGCTTCTTGATTGTTGGAAAATGCAAGATTGAGGCACTCTTCTTTTCCGAGATACTGTTTATAAAAAAATCCGGACAAGAACCCGGATGAAATACAAAAAAGAGGAAAAATAATTTTCCAAATTAAAGAAAAAGTTAAAAAGGAGGATATATTTTTTTTCAAAGTCATTTTGAAAAATTAATAATTATACCTTCCTTATAAATGAGTGGAGATAAAATAATTATAAAAAAAAGATAAAATGAAAATCAGGAAAGCTAGTTTAGAAAGTTTAGAAGGTTAGGAAAGTTTAGAAAGTCAGAGAGTTTTTGGTTATAATATTTTTCATAAAAAAGCACCATTCTGTCTTTCTAAACTTTCAAAACTTTCTAAACCTTCTAAACTAATTCGCGTAACTTGATAAACTTGATGAACTAGTGTAGGATTTAAAAAGTTAATTACCGAGGGTGGCAGAGTGGTCAATTGCAACAGACTGTAAATCTGTCGGGTCTTCCCTACGGGGGTTCGAATCCCTCTCCTCGGACAAAAAAATTTTAAAAAAACGCTCAGCTGAGCGTTTTTTTAATTTTAAATGGAATATCAATGATTATTTTTGATGAGTGGCTCTCTAGTTGATGAGTCTTAGCCCAGGTGCGAAGCCAAGTTTGTTGAGTTGTGTTGAGTTGGATTTTATTCCCAAAAAAATCGTGTTATATTTAAAAAATAGGAAAATTCTTTGTTGGGTTATTTCAAAATAAATGAAAAAAATCAGAATAATCGCATTAGTTTTATTTTTAGTCCTTGCAGTCTGGGGACTGGGAGGGAGGATTTCTTCATCCAAGGAGAAGGTTCCTGTCCCCACCCTTTTTGGTGCCGTTAGCAATACTAGCAATGCAAATGTTGATTCAGATAAGGACGGGCTTTCCGATGCGGACGAAAAAAAATGGGGAACTGACCCCAAAAATCCTGATACTGACGGGGATGGATTTATGGATGGTCAAGAAGTGAAAGGCGGGTACAGCCCTCTCGTTGCCGCGCCAAGTGATAAATTAACGGCAACATCCGACCACTATTCCGCTTCTAATACCAATAATAACGCAAATAATAATGCAAACAATAATTCTAACCAAAATAGTAATCAAAATAATAATCAAAACGGAAATTTGAATAACAACCAAGCTAATTCGACCTTAGTAATCGACAATTTTAATCAAAATGCTGACCCCTTAACCAGCGGTAGTCTAACCGACAAAGTAGCTTCCAAAGTAGACGATATCATAGCAAGCTATAAGCTTTATTCCGTTTCTTATGATTCAGTTCCTGCTGATGTGCAAGACAAAGTGAAATCAGAAATCACTGATTTCACTGCCAGTCTTCTTAAGGGCACGGGTCTTGATTTTGCTTTCAGTATTGATGAAAACAAGATTTTAGTGGATGAAAAAATAGACAAAGATGCGAAAAAATATCTTGAACAAGTAAAGAGTGTGCTAAGAAAGAACGGATTAATAAGTGATGGCGATACATTGGAAGGAGGAATTAAGAAAATAATCGACTCCCTTTCCCAAATGAGAAAAAGTGATATTGATTTGGAAAAAGCAAGTATCTGGAAAAAAGAGATAGACAGTTCTTATAACGAGTTAACCTTGATGCCAATAAATCCTGATTTAAAAAACCTTCATACAAAAGTTCTCCATATTGTTAAATCTCTGGGAATCGTTTTTGATAACATTCAGGAAGGTGATTATTTCCGATCGTTCCTTGCTGCCGGTCGGGCTGAGAAAATCAATGCGGAGCTTGACGCTTTTTCAGGAGAAGTAAAAAAATCAATTCAATAAACTGATGAAAAAAACATTTCTTATTTCAGCTCTTACAATTTTGTTTCCCATCACCATTTTTAATGTAGCCAGTGCTGCCAATCTTTCTCCTGGTGGCGGGCTTTTTGGTCCTAGTGGAAATATTAATGTTGGAGCGGGACAAGCCAGTGCTCCCGACTCTTATCAAGACCCTCAGTCTCGGGTATCTCAGAACCAAGTACCGGAAAAACTGCAGTTTGTTTTTCAGGGGCATGCCGGCATGCAATCCATGGGAGGTCATTTTGTTAGTGATGTTCAAACACTTCTCAAACAAATTGAAGATGTCAACCAAAATGCTTGGAGTACTTTGGTCGATCAGTATCGTAACGAACTTCTCACCTATGGAAGTTTTGGTACTCCAGCGACGCTTGCGAGCGCTCCTGCGGGAGGACTAGCCGTAGCGGCTCTTGACAATGCTGGAGGAATTGCCAAACAAAATCTGCAATTTGGAATCCCCTTTCTTTTTGAAGGACTGGGCAAACAGCAGGGTGGAGACTGCCAAGGCACAGTTAAGGGAATGCTAGAAGGAAACTGCACTTGGGGAACTCCTCCCAAAATAGAAGCAGCAGTTTTTGCTAATATTATTGGAGGAGACGTTAATTTGAATCAATTAGGTGGTTCGTATGAAGTCTGGGGAGTCGCCCCAGCCAGAGCCACCCTTATAAATCTGATATTTAATGAAGGGCTGTTTCAATAAATGACGAAGTTCGAATGACGAATGACAAATTAAGGTGTCACCGAAGGCGACGATTGATTGTGAGGATAGTGAACACCACAATTCGTCATTCGTCATTCGAACTTCGTCATTTATTTTACTGACTTGTTTTCAGAATCTCTTCTGCTTTCATTTCTCGGTACTTGTCGCTGTTGGGTTTTCCTTCAGTAGTCTCTTGTTTTTTTAGATCGTATACATCTTGATTCTCTGGCATTTCTTTTTTCAGTGTTCCCGCTTCATTTTTTTTATCAAGAGCATCTTTAGTTCGTGAATCTATTTTATTTTCTTCAAAAAGACCTTTTATGATCTCTGCTTTGCTTGGCGGAATAATAAGATATTCTCCTCCGGGAAGCCCCGTCTGTTCTTTCCAGTCTTCGTTTAATTTTAATTCCCCCGTTTTTTCATCATAGGAGAAGGCTTCAGCAATATTTTTGTTTGTCCAACCAGCAAAAGGTTCCTCCTGACTCCCGTTTCCGGCAGAAAAATTATCTTTAAAATTATAAGGTTCTGTGGATACAGTTTGTGTTTGACTACTGTTATCATTCTTAACCTCATTTGCCCCCGCAGAATTATTTTCTCCAGAATATTGATTTTCATTCCTATCCCAAAAATTTGAAGTAGTCGTCCCACTCCCCGTTCTGTCCCCGGTGGTTTGAACATTTTGTCCCTCTGATCGATCACTTCCCTTGTCGGCAGGTGAACTATTGGAGTTGTCAGAATTAAAATCAAAATTGCTTTGTGGCAGTGTTTCTGGTGAAGTGGTTTGAGAAATTACAGCCGTTTCTTTTAAATATTTATCTGTTTCCTCCTGAAATTTTTCTAGTGCCTTATTTTTTTCTTCCTCAGAAATTTCGCCATTCGCGTATTTATAAAGAGCGTCTTGGTAATTAAACTCCGCTCCGTTTAAAATTTGTTTCTTTTTGCTTTCATCCTCATAAATCTGATTTTCCAAGGAGTTTATTTTTTCATCAATTGTTGGGCCAAAAGGGTTCAATCTTTCAGACAAACTGCGGGGATCTTGCATGTTGTTAAAATAGTCGTCCAATTTTTTTACAGGTTCTGAAACGTCCCCTTTAGTTAAGTCGATGCCACCAAATTGCTTAACCTCGGGAGTAAGACTAGCTGTTTTTTGTAAATCATTTAATTTTTCCTGTAAAGATGGACCAAGCGGATTAAGATATTCCGACCAACTTCTGGGGTCTGTACCATTTTGGGAAAAATCATTCAAAGTTTGATAAGCTTCCATGGCAGAAGGGCTTGGCGGATTCAACTTAGAAGGGTCAACGTTCCATTTCGCTTCCCCATTAAAGGGTTCAAGAGTACCTCCTTCTTTATCAAAGTCATTCGAAGGAGTAATTGAGGTGGTATCTGGAAAACCAGCTTTTGTTCGTTCCTCATCCAGTTTATTCCAAGCATTCATTTCTTCCCGAACTTTATTGCCAGTAAGAGAAGGTTCAAGGACATTTAATTGAGGTTGTTCGAGCTCTTTTTCCGTGGTTTTCTTACCATAGGAAATAAAATCGTTTACCGAATCCACTAAAGCCTTTTGTTTATCATCTAAACTATCGTAATTTTTGGACAGTTCAAGTGCATTTTTTACCGCTTCTTTTGTTATGCCATCCGATCCCAGTAACCTGTTTGTGGCATCATCCAGAGTTGCCATGTCTTTGGGTGCAGGAGGATTAATCCAAGATTCCCCTACAGATTTTCCGAGAGACGGGGAAGAATTATCTGAAGGAGGATTATTACCTGAATTACCATCCTTCGAATATGTTTTTTTCGCTTCTTCCTCCGCAAGTATTTCTTTTGCTCTTTCTGGATACAAATTAGCAAAATTATTGTAAACAGCATTAGCACTATCCAAAGTGTTTTTTTCTAATTGTTTTAATTCGTCAGTTTTAGGCTCTATAAATGATCCTCTGTAAAGCGCTTTTTCCAAGGAAAAATCGTCGGCAGAGAGTTCTCCTTTATTATATTTGTCCAAAGCTTCTTGGTACCTCTGCTCCGCTTCTTGTTTCTTAGCAGTGGATAATAAAGAATTGTCTGGACCAGGTGTTGGAAACCCGTTGGCAGGATAAGCATCAGAAGCGACCTGCTGGTCACTCAGATCAGAACTTGCCTGCATATTTCCCGGATTCGGATTTTGGTTGTTTGAATCTTTTTGGTTAGATGGAGAAATCGTTGCATCGGGAGTGGTGTCTGGTTCCCATTTATTGGTATTCGGGTTCAAAACCACTGGATTGCCATTCTCATCAAGTTTGTGTGTCTGCTTGTCTGGACCGACTACTTCTGTAATCCCATTTGTATCTCCTGAAGCACTACCAGGAACACCAGGTGTGCCAAGAATAACATTACCATTTCCATCTCCAATGCTACCAGGGGTTAGTTCTTTTTTTAGAGATTGGACTTTCTCTGGAGAGTTACTTGCTTGCAATTCATCAAGTTTCTCTCTAGCGGTTTTTCCTCCCAAAAATTCGGGTGCGGTTTTTTCCCAAGTTGTCCGCGAATCCAGTCCCTCAAACGGAATAAACAGCCCGGAATCTCTTAATCTATATCCCGTGTATTCACCACTCTCTTTGTTTGTGACATAATCCCATGCATTTGATGAAAAAATAACGTCTTTTCCCTCATTCATAGTACGATAATTGTTTCCCAAAACGGATTTTGAATATCCCAAATCCTGAAGCAATTGTGCGCCATCTGGGATAATCAAAAAATCTGATTTTACACCAGTCGGAATGCCTAAATAATTCTCATCTTCATAGACAGTATGCATAGGTACTCCGCTTGTATAGGCATTATAACTATAAGTTTCAGTTATTCCCGCTAAATTCTTTGATATTTGATGCTGAAGCTCCAACTTACTAGTCACTTCATTTCTTAAAGCGGTTTTTTTTGCCACATTAAGACAGAGAAAAACAGAAACAAGCAAAACAAACAAAACCAAAGAAATAATCAGTATTTTTTGATTTTTTGTAGTTTTTTTGTTTTTAAACATTTTTTATTTATTAGTTTTTATATTTTAAGAAAAGAAACCCTTGGGGTTATGTGTCATCCCGGCCTCTGAGCCGGGATCCAGGAAAATAGTGTTAGTCTAACAAAACGTTCTTTTGTTTAGTTTTTTACAAATACACGTTAAAATAACATTCTGTTAGTCTAACTGGATCCCGGGTCAAGCCCGGGATGACACGGGGTTTAACATTTTACTTAGTTCTGTTAATTGCAACATTATTTTATAGCTCTGTCAATCTCGCTGCTTCGGCCAGACTGGTTTCTCCGTCGGCGATGCGGAGGGCTGCGTCTTGGGTCATAGTGAGCATTCCTTCTTGGATGGCTTGTTTTTCAATTTCAGAAGTGATGGCAAAGTGGGCTACCATTTCTTCGAGAGTCGGAGTCATTAGCATTAGTTCTGCGACGGGAAATCTTCCCTTGAAACCTATGTTTTTACACTCTGAACAGCCAACTGGTTCATATAGAAAGTCAACTGTGTTGCTTGGAATTGAAATTCCAGTCGAGGGGTGAATTCCGGCAATAATTTCTTCCAATCTTTTTTTGTTATCGGGAGTAATAGGAACTTTCTTTTTGCAAACAGGACAAAGCTTTCTGACCAATCTTTGAGCCATCATGGCGTTGGTAGCGGTGGCGATGTCAGTGGGGTCGATGTTCATATTGATCATACGTTGGATAGAAGCTACGGCATTGTTGGTATGCAAAGTGGAAAGTACCAAGTGCCCTGTCAAAGAGGCTTGGATAGAAATTTTTCCCGTTTCTTCATCTCTAATTTCCCCAATCATCATAATATCCGGATTT
Source organism: bacterium (assembly GCA_021779915.1). GTDB lineage: Bacteria > Patescibacteriota > Minisyncoccia > CAIUEV01 > CAIUEV01 > JAJXZR01. Next base: position 39,576 of record JAJXZR010000029.1, on the reverse strand, counting down.
TGGCGAAGGAGCGCTCGCAGAGCGTCGGCAAAATTGTATCCTTCATCAACTGAAACCTGAGTTTGCAATATTCCCGCCAAGCGATACTCAATTGGGTCTTCCACAGTGATGATTTTAACTTCGGGTTTATTCAATCGATTAAGAAGAGAGTACAAAGTGGTAGTTTTTCCAGAACCGGTTGGTCCTGTGTTAAGAATCATTCCGTTGGGTTTTTCAATTTCGCGTAATAGTTTGTCCAGTAGTTGTGGTCGGAAACCGATTTTTTCTACTTCCAGGGCTTGAGCTGATTTATGCAAAAGTCTCATCACCACTGTTTCTCCATACCCTCCAGTAATAATGGAAACTCTCACGTCTATTTGTTTATTAGGGATGTCGCGGATCGGTGTTTCGAGACTGATCCCAAAACGACTGTCTTGAACGGCAGCGTGGGAATCGGTTTTGAGTCCGGCCAGTAGTTTTATTTGAGAAAGAACCGGCAAATAGTCGCTTGCCTTTATATCAGTAATATCTTCCAAAATACCGTCAATCCGATAGCGGATTTTTATTCTATCTCCTTGCGGTTCCATGTGGATATCTCCCGCATCGAAAGAAAGCCCTCCAGCCACAATATAATTAAGAATATCTTTATTTGATGCTTTTTGAATGTAGTCAGCGATATTTTTTGCTTCATATCCGCAACCAACCACTTCTTCGCCTTGCTTTGCGGTGATTTTTAGCTGGAGTGAAAGAAGTTGCACCATAATTTTTTCGTAAATTTCTTGCAGGTATTGGCCGGATCCCGTCACTCTTTCAACCTCTTCCATCGAAGTCATTCCTTCGGCGGCCTTAAGGATTCCGTCTTGAAGCATTGTTACCATCCCTTCTTCCATAGAAGCAGCCAAAAGATCGGAAGCAGGAGCCATTTCTAGAACTAGTTTCTCAATAGAAGGAGTGACTTCAAAAATTTCAAATATTCCGATTCTGCCTTTATATCCCAATCCGTGGCATTTTGGACAGCCCGTTGCCCGATAAAGAGTGGTGATATTTTTCGGAACTTCTACTCGCGCTTTAGGGGAAATAATCGACAAGAAGCGACTCATGCTTTCTAAAGTCTCCTGAGCAGGAACATATTCTTCCCGGCAAAAAGGACAAAGTTTTCGAACTAGCCTTTGAGCAATAATACAATTAATCGAAGGAGTGATAAGAGAAGGCCGGATTCCCAAATCAATCAAACGAGGAATAGCTCCGGCGGCGCTGTTAGTGTGAAGGGTGGAAAGCACCAGATGTCCCGTTAAAGAGGCGTGGACTGCAATATCTCCCGTTTCTTCGTCTCTGATTTCCCCAACCAAAATTACATCAGGGTCTTGTCTAACAATCGCTCGAAGACCATTAGCAAAATCATATCCTCTTTCCTTGTGAACTTGAGTTTGGGATACACCTGCCAAACGATATTCTATCGGGTCTTCAATAGTGATTATTTTTGTGTCGGGAGAATTCAATTTGCGGATACAAGCATAAAGAGTGGTGGTTTTTCCAGAACCGGTAGGTCCGGTATTAAGAATCATTCCGTTAGGTTTGGCCATTTGAATAGCCAGTTGTTCAGCGGCTCTTCCGCGAAGACCTAAATCTTCCAAAGTGAATCCAGTTTCGTTTTGGTTGAGAAGCCTCATTACTATGTTTTCTCCATAATTTCCCGGAAGGATTGAAATACGAACGTCAATCTCGTACTTGTTAGTTTTGATGGAAAAACGTCCGTCTTGTGAACGGTCTTTGATATTGAGTTTGAGTCCAGAAAGCATTTTCACTCGAGAAAGGACGTAAGGGTAGTAATTGTAAGGAATATGGACAATGTCATGCAAAACTCCATCCAGACGATAACGGATGCGAACATCATCTTTTTGAGGTTCGGTGTGGATATCGCTAGCATCCATCTTGATTGCACCGGCGATAATGACGTTTAATACTTCGGTGGTTGGAAGTTCCCGGATTCTTTTCTTTAGGTCAACAAGCTCTTTAATGTCGTTCTCAAATTTTTCTAAATCCTTGCCAGAAAGTGTCAGCATCATATCTTCCAGGGAAGAAGCTAGATTAATGTGCTTATATCTATCCCAAGTTCTTTTAAGACTGGTTCTGGAAACGATGTAAAGTTTAATACGATATCCTTCGTCTTTTTCCAACTTTTCCAAAACTTCTTGAGTGGTTTTGTTGTTGGGGTCAAAAACTCCTACCTTAATTTCTCGTCCCGCTTTCTGGATAACGGTAATTTCTCCTAGTCGAGCCACTTCTTCGGGAAGAATGCTTAAAGTTTCCGCCCCTACGGGAAAAATATTGAGATCAAGGTAAGGAAGACCGGACCCAGCCGCTCGAATGGCAGCCTGTTCCTCTTCTGAAGCCCTGCTTAATCTTCTGGTTGTATCACGAAGGGCAATTTCCTCAAAATCTTGCTGTTTTCCGCCACTAACTTTTTTCGAAAGAGACATTGATTATTTGTTTTTTTATTGACAATTTAAAAGATGAGAAAATTATAGCACGAACAATTGACAATTAAAAGTTAATTGTTCCTTTGAACTTTGCATTTTTAACTTTTAACTCTTAATTGTCTGGACTATTCTAAAAATAATTTCTACCATTAAAAATATGCGGGTATCGTATATCGGTATTGCATGACCTTCCCACGCCTAAATTATGCGGTAGTAGTTCAGTGGTAGAACGTCTGCTTCCCAAGCAGAAGATCGCCGGTTCGATCCCGGTCTACCGCTCATTTCGGTGGGCAAGCAAGGCTAAAAGACGGGGTCGACTCCCATTACTCGCTCAAAAATAGCTGGATTAGTCTTTATTAAATATATCTTTTAATTTGTACTCCAAGTTTTGATCTTCCTTGCGATTTCCCCCCATTTCTCTACTACTAAATCCTCCGCTCTAACATTCTCCGGTATATTTAACTCTTCCCAAATAATATCGATTTGTTCTTTAGGAAAAACATTTTTAAAATTCTTTGCTAATTTTTTTCTTTTAGAAGAAAACCCAATTCGGAGAAGATTTCTCAGAAAATTAATATCAATTCCCTTAGGATAGTCCAGCCCTTCAATTTTGATCAAGGCAGAATCAACCTCTGGCTGAGGTTTAAAATATGATGGAGGAAATTTGTTCACTATGTTACATCCTTTTGAGCAGGATTGAACCATTACGCTCAAAGAACCAAGCTCTCCTTTACCAGCACAAATTCTCATCGCAACCTCTTTTTGAATGGTAATAATGATGTCTTTAGGAAGAAAATTTTCTTCTAATAAAACTTTGAGAACAGGAGAAGTGATTTGGTAGGGCAAATTGGAAACAACTTTGTATTCTTTTTCTTTAAAATTCAAATCTTTTAAAAATCGAGGGAAATTTAAATTCAGAAAGTCTCCTTTTATAAGGGTTAGCCTTGCCTCCTTAATTTCTTTTTGAAAGTTATCCCTAATTATTTCAAAAAGGCGCTTGTCTTTTTCAACTGCAACAACCTTGGCTCCCCGATTTAATAATTCTCTAGTCAAAATTCCTGTTCCCGGACCAATTTCCAGTATTTTTTCACCTTTTTTTATTTTGGAAGCTTTTATAATTTGCTCCAAAGCTTTTTTTGAAACAAGAAAACACTGACCTAATTTTTTATTGGGGAAGATATTGTTTTTTGAGAGAGAGTCTGAGAGATCGGAGGAGAGAGAAGACATTATAAAATTTCTAATTAACCTAATTCACCTAATTTCTAATAAAACGATAAATTTCAAATACCAAATGACAAAATTTTTTGATATTTGGATTTTGCCATTAATTCGTCATTCGACATTTGTCATTCGTCATTTTTTATCCTCCTTCCATTATCTTTTTCACTTCTTCTGCTGCTTTGGCGCTTTCTCCAAATTTATTTTCTACGATGTAATCTACTTGTCCTCTGCCCCATTCGTGCAGATGCTCAGCTCTTTGAGCTTTGATTGCCGTAAGAGTGGGTACGGCGCTCCCTTTGCTTTCATAGTGCTGATAAAATCCTTCGGCGTCCAGTCCATTTACGAGAATTGTAGTCGCTTCCGGATGTTCGTTTCTAATATCTTCAATCCACTGGATATCAATCTCCCAAACGATCGGTTGACCGCTTGCTTCGGCCTTTTTAATCTCCTCATGAGTGACTCCTGTCATCGCATTTCTTTTTTTGAAAGAAAGAACAAAACCGTCGTTCTCTGCGAATGATTGAAAATTATCCCAACTGACCGGAACTACTCCTTTTTCGCTTTGAGAAGCAGTGGTAATGTAATTTACCAAATAAAAAGACTTAATCTTTTCCAGATCTTCAATCACCTTCGTTTTTCCGGATCCGTCTGCTCCGGTAATAATGAAAAGTTTTCCCTTATCAAAACTCATAGAGAAATTTAAGCATTTGAAAAATACTTCTTGTTAAGAGCTCTTTCTCTGTCCTTAAGTTCGGCGATTTTTCCTTTGTTCCACATGGAAGTTTTGGAGAAATACCCCGTAACTCTTGTAATGGCGTAAACATTGTCAGAACCGCAATGGGGGCAAGCGCTAACGAGCTCCTGGTTCTTTTGGTTTTTGTTTCTCGTCATATTTTTTGTTTAAAAATTATTTTTTTATTTGGGAGATGTATTGTAAATGAAAAAATTAAAAAGAGAAAATTTGCAAATCCCTGTAAATAAGTTAAGGGTCCAAAATCATTATTGAAGGTGTCATCCTGGATCCCGGCTCGGAGGCCGGGATGACACGTGGGTAAGCGAAAAAAGATATCCTAGAAAAAACCATGCAAAAGCGAGGAGTATCGAAGCGTTAAAGAGATTGAGTGCGATAAATCCCAAGGTTCCGGCAATTAGCAGAATGGATTTTCGCTTCTCATTTTTAATAAAAGTCAATCCTTTGACAATAAAATAAACAAGGGTTCCGGTAATTGCCATCAACCCTCCAATACCGGCGCTTGCCCACCATTCAAGAAAGAGATTATTGGCGTTGTGTTGATAGTTGGTTTCAATGAGAATAATTCCCAATCCGTTTCCTAGGATCGGATGCTTCTTGATAATGTCCCACGCACTTACTGCCTTATCTTCTCGACTTATAACATTTTCATCGGGCACATAAGCATCTTTAATTTCAAATCCTTTTTGAATGTAAGTCTCTTTTTCTTCCAAATTTATTTTTAAGCTCTCTTTCGTAATCGGATTATAAGCCATAGTGACAATATGTTGTTTAAAAAAAATACTTCTCATTCGATCAAAAAGATTGAAGCGCGTTAATTGGAAGATTTGGATAATGGCAATAGAAATTAAAATCAGAGCAACAAAAGCCCCCCCTTTTTTTAAAAAGGCAGTTAGAGCTTCTTTTAAATCTTTTTTTCTAAGGTAAAGAGAAGTGGCTAATAGCAAGGATGTGACGCCAGCTTCCAAAATAAAAGCCAACCAACTCGCTCTAGCGACTGTAATGATAAGTGCCGTAATATTTAACAGCCAAAAAATGCTCAAAGAAAATTTGTTTTTTAAAAATTCCGGTAACTGTTTATTTCTTGTTGAAACAACGAAGAACACCAGCCCTAAAGACAAATAAAACCCTAGCCAATCGGGTTCCGGAAAAAGCGCATTGGGTCTTGCCGCCATAATCTCAAGACTTTGATTTCCTAGATTAAAAGCAATGTTTTGCCAAATAGCCAGAATTGAGCTTAAGATCATGCCAATGGCAAGTCCTGAGGGAATTTTTTTTTTGCATCTCTTGGAATATTTTTCAACAAACATAGCCAGCGTAATCAGCGAGATAAGAATTACCAGTTGCTGGATCGAGAAAGATTTAACAGGCGAATCGACCAGGGCAATGCAAGAAAAAAATATCGTAGCAATTCCCAGATAAAAACTTTTCAAACTGGTTATTTCTTTTATTCCCTTCTTCCACCAATCCGCCAAAACAACAACACCCCCCAAAACGGCAAAAATAAACCAGAATTTAATATCCCTACCACCAATTTTAACAAAAGCCAGCTCAATGGGAAGAGATAAGATAGTTAGAAAAAATAGAATTTGTTTGAATTTTTGCAAAGAGGTAGATTAATTTGTTAGTTTTAAGTTCCTGCCTCCGTGTCATCCTTGCGAAAGCGAGGATCTATGTAAGTAAGACCATAAAATTCCAAGAAGCAAGAAACAAGTTCCAAACAAATTCAAAATCACAAATTTAAAATAAAAAAATAATGTTTTTAATTTTTAATTTGGAAAATCGTATCTTGTTTGCCTGCCTACCGGTAGGTGGGTAATTTGTTTCTTGGAATTTGGAATTTTGTTAGACCAATACTATCCTCCTGGATTCCCGGTCGACACGCCGAGAATGACACACACTCAGTACCTCGGTTTATTCCTTAAACCAGAAAAATTATCTACTTTTACACTGTTTCCGTTGCTAAATTCCCCCTGGTTTCTATTAGCAACGAGAGTTTTATAATCCACCTGGGATTTTTTCAATTCTCCTAAATCTTTTTCCTCGAGATTCAAAAAGGGCTTGGGGGCTTCTTCAATTGCATCCAATATTTTTCTTTTTTGCGCTAAACCATCTTTTGGAATATCCTTTTCGTAGTCATCAATATTATTCTCAATATTGTCTTTTTGGTCAGAAAATATATTTTTCATTGTTTTTAAGTTAAATACGAATTAAAATTTTTAATTCACAATTTTCAAACAAGTTCCAAGAGATTTAGTTTTTTAATTTCTCAAACAATTCTACACTAATAAAAGTGATTGTAAAAAGAAAAATTTAGTCTATAACATTAAAATATTGTGAAATTGAAAATTATTAAATAATTCTACATCCCTCCTATGTCTCTTGCTTCTCGCATTGCCCACAATTCAATAATTGCAGCCACTACTCGAGTTTTGAGCTTGGCTTTAGCTCTCATAACGGTAGGCCTTATGACCCGCTATTTGGGAACGGGAGGATATGGCGATTATTCAACGGTTATCGCCTTTTATTTCCTTATCACGGCGCTTTCTGATTTTGGGATTACCCAAATTCTTACCCGAGAAATCTCTCGACCCGATGCAGATGAAAAAAATATTGTGGCAAATATTTTAGGACTTCAATTGACAGTTTCTTCCGTTGTTGCTTTTATAGGCGCTGTCTGTGTGTTTTTCTTAAACTATGCCCCATCAATCAAACAAGGCATCTGGATTATGTGTATAGCTCTTGTTTTTACCTCTCTTTCCCAAACTCTAAACAGCATTTTTCAGAAGAGACTGGTAATGAACCGTTTGGCTTGGAGAGAGCTTACTGGTAGAATTCTTCAGGTAGGTTTGACTTTTTTGGCAGTTCGTTACAATTTGGGCGTAGGTGGAGTTGTTGCCGCCACTGCCTCGAGTTACCTCTTTATTTTTCTTGCTTCTTGGAATTTAGCTGGAAAATATATCAGACCCACTTTCTCGATTGATAAAAAATATTGGAAATATTTTCTCAAAGAATCTCTTCCTCTTGGACTCGCCGCCATTGTCAATTTTTTATATTTCAAAGCCGATATATTATTGCTTTCTCACTATAAAACTAGCCATGACGTAGGAATTTATGGAGCTGCCTACAAGGTGATAGAGAGTTTGATTTATTTCCCCTTCATGTTTATGGGTCTTGTTATGCCGGTTTTTTCCTATAATATTTTCAAATATCCCAAGAAATTTCTTAGGATTGCCAGTCAGATTTTAAAAACTCTATGGGTCGTTACTCTACCCATTACTATTCTAATTTTTTTCCTATCAGGAGAAGTAGTAAGAATAATTGCTGGAAAAGGCTTTGAGGAGTCGACACTAGTAATGAAAATCTTAGCCCCTGCGCTTGGAGCTATTTTTTTGGCTCATTTTTTCAACAGTATTCTGATCGTTGTTAATAAACAAAGATTGCTGTTGCTTATTCTTTCAGGAGTGGCTTTTCTTAATATCGTCCTTAATGTAATTTTTATTCCTTATTACTCTTTTATGGCAGCAGCTGTGATATCAACTATTTCTGAAGCCTTGGTAACTTTTGTGGTTTTCCTTGTCAGTAGAAAATGGGGTATTGGGCGGGGCAAGGGCTGGAAGCCACTCCCAGTCCTATCACTATTAGTGTCGTCATTAGGAATGATTATTGCATTATACCTTCTTAATGGCTTATCTTTCTCTCTTTGGACCGGTCTTGTTATAAAAGGACTTATAAGCTCAGGAATTTATATAGGCCTATTGTTTCTTACTTCGGGAATTAAAATTTCCGAAATCAAGCAAATATTTTCTAAACAATATCTAAGCGATGAGAGACTCAGCCTTTAAGGTTAGAAAAATTAACGAAGAAAATTTGGGGGATTATTTGAAAAATGGAAGGGAATCATTGGGGTTAACGATCGAAACAGTCGCTAAGTCTCTTACTATAAGTAAAGAATACATAATCGCTCTGGAACAAAATGATTTTTTCTCACTTCCTCCCAATATTTACTCCAGAGGTATTGTTGGAAGCTATGCTAATTTTGTTCAAATTGATCCCAAAAAAGCCATCTTGCTTTATGAAAAAAGAAAGAAAAGAGTCGAAAAAGATTCTTTTTCTTTTCATCCGATAAGCCCCTATTCAAAAATTTTTCGTTATGTAAACTATAGAAATTTTATTTTGCTAATGGGAACAATGATAAGTATGACGTTGATATATTTTTTAATAAAAATAATTTTACCTCTCTACAGCCAGCCCTCTTTTGCCTTGAGCAGTCCGGCTACTTGTCCCTTCAACACAAATGAAGAAACAATAGAGCTTCGAGGTACCATCCAGCCAGAAGGACACATTTTTATTAACGGAGAAGATATCTTGGTTGACAAAAATGGAGTCTTTTCTTCTCCCGTATTCCTAAAACCTGGAGAAAACCAAATTCGCTTTAAGATTGTTAATAAATTTAAGAAGGAAAGAGAAGAAGGGTGTGTGATTAGGAGAAACTAGGATAAAATGACAAATTCCAAATGACGAATGACGAATCAAATCCAAATATAAAATGGCAAAAAATATCTTCTATTATTGGTTCGTCATTCGATATTCGATATTCGTCATTCGTCATTTTATTCTCCCCCTGCCTCTCTCAGCACCTCCAAAGTTTCCCTGGCTGTTTTTTCCCAAGTAAATTTCTTAGCATATTTCTCTCCTTCCTTAATCAAAGAAGCTTGAATGGCTTGGTCGCCTAAGACTCTGCCGATTGTCCAAGCCAATTCTCCTGCATCATGCGGATTGACAAGAATGGAATGATCACCAAATATTTCCAGAAGCGAAGTAGAAGCCGAACAAATTACCGGGACACCTGAAGAAAGAGCCTCGAGGGGTGGGAAACCGAAACCTTCCAAAAAAGAAGGGAAAACAAACAGGCTTGCCATTTTATAAATAGCGGGGCGATCTTTTTCTTGAAGCTCACCGGTAAAGACAATATCTTTTTTGTAAGGAGATTCCTCTGACAATTGAAATATCTCCTGAAAGGACCACCCCTTTGTTCCGGCAATTACCAACGTGTAATTTTCTTTAGAGGACTTTTTCCATTCATTGAATGCCAAAAGCAAAGAAGCGATATTTTTTCTGGGCTCTAAAGTACCAAGGTAAAGGATAAAGGGTTTAGCGGGAATTTTATATTTTTTTCTAATTTTTTCTTCTTTCTTTTCATTTTTTGTGTAATTTTGAAAAATTGAAGACAGCCCAAGATAAATCGGTCTGATTTTGCTCTTTTTTATCCTGTACAGCTCGTTTACATCGGACATCGTCGATTTAGATACAGTAATTACTTTCGTTGCTTTTTTCGCCTGTCTGCGAGGATTAACCAGAAAATGCCACAACCTCCTGTAATAATTGAAAAAATGAGGAAAAAGCTCAAAAGATAAGTCGTGAATGGTTATGACGTGGGGGGTTCCTACAGAAACAGCAGTGAAAGTAATATTGGGAGAGAAAAAAACATCCACCCCGCCTATTAATTTATCGAGATAAGGAAAATTAAACTGCCAAAGCAGACCGTTGAGCAATTTACTGGGAATTTTAAATCCCTTAATACTAACGTTCGGTAACTTTTCCCATTTTTTCACTTTTTCCGGAAGAGCACGGGAATAGCTGTTGTAAAGCAGAACAAACTGGTCCTCCCTTCCCAAACGGAAAAGATTAGGCAGAAGATTAAAAATATACTCCTCCACCCCAGAATGCCCTCCAGCACTAAGAGATCTAATATCGACTCCAATACGCATACAAACTAGTTCTTAAAGTTAGAAAGTTTATAAAGTTTGTAAAGTTAAAAGGAATATTTTCCTCTAATGTTTTTTATGAACTTTATGAACTAATAACGTAACTCCTATTTTTTAAGGTTGTAAATAGCTGGCATTTCTATTACAAAGCAAAAAAGAGACTTTTGGTCTCTTTTTTGCTTATTTAATTTCGTTTCTATCCAAGACTATTTTACGGCGTCTTTGAGGGCTTTGCCCGGTTTGAACTTAGGTACTGTTCGAGCTGGGATTTTGATTTCCGCTCCCGTTTGTGGGTTTACCCCTTTGCGGGCGGCTCGTTTAGCGACCATAAAAGTTCCGAATCCGGTCAAGGTTACCTTCCCCCCTTTTTTGAGGGCGTCCTTAATGGCTTCCAAAGCGGATTTCAAGGCTCCTTCGGAGTCTTTCTTTGAAAGACCGGCTTTCTTAGCGATTGCAGCTACTAATTCTTCTTTATTCATTTAATTTCACCCCCTTTCTTTTTAAAAGTAAAATCAAAATTATTATTTCTTTTTCTTTAAGTAAACCAAAATATCTTTTTCTCGCTTTATACCTTACTTTGAAGGAATACCATACCTTAATAATATGTCAAATAAAGGGTCTTACCGATAAAATAGAATAATATGCCCTATATTCGCTACTATTCATCAAATAACCGTTATTTTCTCGACATTATCCCAGATTTCCTGAACATCCGATTGATTCTCTAAATCGTCTAACAATATATCATATTTTTTTCGAACTTTGTCAGAAATAGCAACCGGATTGTTAGAAAGATAAGCAACAATATTTTCAATAATGGGAAAATCAGATAGCTTCTCTTTGATTTTTTCAATATCTTCAAGACTGCATATAACTGAAACAGCACCCTTTTCTTCCTCCATAAGGTCTTCCACCGAGCATTCAATAGCTTTTAATTCAAATTCTTCTTTTTGCTCCTCTAAAACCTGAAAGGTTATTAACCCTCTTCTTCTAAAATTCCATCCCACCCCTCCATCGGCCATTTTTCCGCCATGTTCGTCTAGAATGTGCCTGATCTCTGAGACTGTACGGTTTCTATTGTCTGTAATTGTTTCAATAACAAGCATTATACCTTCCGGCCCCAGGGCTTCGTAAGTTACTTCTTCCAGTTGGTCTTCAGCGTTTTTAGAAGATCCTTTCTTGATAGAATTCAGAATTTTATCTTTGGGCATATTAAACTCTTTGGCTTTCTCGATAGCCAAGCGTAAATTCGGGTTGAAATCGGGATTTTCTCCTCCTTCTCGAGAGGCAATCGTAATAGCCCTACCCAACTTAGTAAATTTTTGGGCTCTTTTAGAATCAACCAGCGCTTTTTTGCGTTTTATACCAGACCAATGGCTATGACCGGACATATAAATTAGTTTATCAAGTTATAGAGTTTATCAAGAAGATACTCCACCGTGTCATCCTTGCGAAAGCGAGGATCCATGAAAGTAAAATTCCAAGAGACAAGAAACAAATTACCCACCTACCGGTAGGCAGGCAAACAAGATACAATCTTCCAAATTCGAAATTCGAAACTCAAAACTTTTTTCGTTTGGAATTTGTGATTTTTAATTTGTTTGGAGCTTGCTTCTTGTTTCTTGGAATTTTTCAGTCTTACTTCTCTGGATCCTCGCTTTCGCAAGGATGACACACAAAAAAATATTCTTACAGAGATTCTTAATAAATTTTTAATTGTTCTTAAGGCTTAGTCTGCCAACACTTTGTACTAGTCCCACGAGGATAAAAGAAACAAAGAGGTTTGTCCCTCCAGCGCTTATGAAGGGGAGAGGAAGGCCAACTATCGGTAATAATCCCAGATTCATCCCAACGTTAACAAAAAAATGAATAAGAAAAAACCAGAAAATCCCCACTACTAAAAAATATCCAAAATTATCTTTGCTAAATCTAGCTATATTAATTATGGAAAAATAAAAAAGCAAGGAAGCGACCAAAAAAATAATCACTCCAATCCAACCGGTTTCCTCTGCAAAAACGGCAAAAATAAAGTCGCTGTGAGCTTCTGGAAGAAAATGGAGTTGACTTTGAGAGCCAAAACCCAGTCCTTTGCCTTTCACTCCTCCTGAACCAATAGCAGTTACCGCCTGAAGAGTGTTGTAACCCGTTCCAAGGGCGTCTCTTTCCGGATTAACAAAAGTACTAAGCCGATCTCTTTGATAATCCTTAAGTAGAAAGAACCAACCAAAGAGAGCGATCGACACTGTAACAGCGATAAGGGTTATTTTTTGAGTTTTTCTGGCTGAGGAAGCAAAAATGAATCCTCCCCAAATACCCATCAAAGCTAGAGTTGATCCCAAGTCTGGTTGTAATAAAGTAAGTGTGGCAAAAGGCAACGGAATTAAAAAGGAAAAAGCTAAAACTTTCCAAGAATACAAAACATTGTGATATTTAGCGAAAAAGGTTGCTAAAGCTAAAATTACTACGACCTTTGCCACTTCAACCGGTTGAAAACTAAAAACTTTAAAATCTAGCCAACCCGTTGTACCATTGATTTTCAAGCCTCTAACGAGAACCAAAATCAAAAGTAGCAAAGCTCCCAAAAAAAACACCAAAATATGACGCCGAAAAATTCGGTAATCATATCTACCAATAAGATAAGCCATTACAAATCCTAATAAAACATAAATGATTTGGTGATAGAATATCTTGATCTGAGGTGTCCCATAAAAGATGCTGTAAAGAGTATTGAGACTGATAACTACAGCCATTCCCACCGTGAGCCAGAGAAGCCACTGGTGGCCGGATAACCACGTCTTAAGAGACTGAATTTGCATCTGGAGTAATTTGAAATCTTAAATGTATAGTATAGAAATATTTAATCGAAATATCCTATATCTGTGTAATCTCGGGCTTAATACGAGATTCAGTTTAATCTCATTAATTATTCTAATTGACCTAATTATACTAATTATACTAAAAAAGCACCAAGTACCAAACAATAAAAATAAATTTTAGAAATTGGTTTTTGGATTTTGTTTAGAATAATTAGTATAATTAGGTCAATTAGAATAATTTTCTACCCTCCTGGATTCTCGGTCGACACGCTGGGAATGACACAAACATTTTTTATTCTTGTGTAACTCTTAAAATTTCCTCGATTGTAGTAACTTTTTGGATTGCTTTGATAAATCCATCTTGAAGCATAGTGATCGTGCCATTTTCCACTGCTTTGGCGTTGATTGTATCAGAATCTTTTCTTTCGGAAATAAGTGCTCGAAGATCGTCATCAACCTCGATCACCTCATAAATGCCCAGTCTTCCCTTGTATCCGGTGTTGTTGCATCTTACGCAACCTTTGCCTCTGGCAAAAGCCACTTCCTCAAAACCCCTAGCTGTTTCAGGAATAATCTTCTCTTGCTTTAAAATTTCAAAAATCTTATCCGCATCAACTTTTTTCTTCAAAAGTTCAACATCGTTTTGTCCCATTAAATAATCCTCCTGGCAATTGGGACAGATTTTTCGCACCAATCTTTGGGCAATGGCAACGTTCAAAGTGGAGGCTAAAAGAAACGGCTCAGCTCCCATGTCCATGAGCCGTGGCATTGTAGCAGCGGCAGAATTGGTATGCAAGGTTGAAAGCACTAAATGCCCAGTCATAGCAGCATTAATCGCAATATGCATCGTCTCTTCGTCTCTGATTTCTCCAACCATAATGATGTCCGGGTCTTGGCGTAAAAGAGACCTAAGCCCAACTGCAAACGTAAGACCCACTTTTGAATTAACCTGAGTTTGATTGATTCTTTGCATTCGGTATTCAATTGGGTCTTCTACAGTGCTAATATTCACTTGGTTGGTATTCAAAATATCCATCATGGTATAGAGGGTGGTGGTTTTGCCTGATCCGGTCGGTCCGGTAACCAAGAGCATTCCGTGCGGACGATGAATGTTCTTTTGGATCACCTCGAGTGCTTTCCCTCGAAAGCCCAATTGCTCTAAAGTTAATCCTTTACTCGTTTCATTGAGAAGACGAATAACAATCTTTTCTCCATCGATGATAGGAAGAATCGAAACTCGGAAAGAAAATTTATAATCTTGAGTCTCCAGTTTAAATCTTCCGTCTTGAGGGAGTCTGTGCTCATCGAGCTTCAAATCGGAAAGTACTTTTATTCTGGCGATAACTGCGGACAATATCTCCCTAGGAAGAAACATTACGTCGTGCAAAATGCCATCAATCCTGTATCTTACAATAACCTCTTTTTCGATGGGTTCAATGTGGATATCGCTGGCCTGTTGCAAAATGGCATGCTTGAGGAGTACGTCTATAATCTTTATAACGGGTAATTCTTCAGCAGTTTTCTTTAGTGTTTCTTCTTCTTTCTCTCCCCCATCAGAAGTTGTACCGACCCCTCTTGCTTCATTCATAACGGAAGAAATTTTAACGCTTTCTTCAATAATATCGCCAAATTCAGCTTTCAAAGACTTTTGGTACAAGGTTAGAATATGGGAAATTGATTTTTCTGAAGTAAGGCACGGCAGAATCTTGCTTTGAGTTTTTTTTCTGATAAAATCAATCGTTTGAAGATCTCGAGGATCAAGCATCGCCACTTTGATTTTGCTTCCGTCCCTTTCAAAAGCGACTATATTGTGCTTGCGCGCAATTGGTTCGGGAATAATATTGAGAATTTCCTTGGCAACAAATTGATTCTCCAAGTTTACAAAAGGAATTCCAGAAATATAGGCATAGGTTTTACGAAGCTGTTCTTCTTCAAGCAAGCCCTTTTGAACCAACAATTCTCCCAATTTATCATCTTGGGTTGGAAGTTCTTTTTCCACCTGATCCAAAGTATCAGGCGATATAATCTCCGATTCGAGCAAAAAGTTTTTTAATTGTTTGTTGGTGATGTACATGATTTAGTTGCAAGTTGAAAGTAAAAAGTCGAAAGTAGCTCATTTATTTATCAATATCACTTAACTAATAGCACAATTTTTTCCAAAGAAAAAAGACAGGTTTTTGCGCCTGTCTTTTGTTAAATTAACGGTAGAAAATTAGAATTGAACTCCAAATTGTTTGCCATAGCAGTCTTGGATGACTTCCAGTCCTTCTTTTTCGGCTTCTTTTAGAGCTTCAAATAGTTTTTCCCGCTCAACGTTTCTTGGATAAACATTGACAAAATCGCCTCCGTCTACCAATCCACAACCAATTTGGCCAAAAATCTTCAGAACTTTTACTTTTTTTCCCTCAATTTCCATTTTTTTCCCTCCTTAAAGCTAATTTGTAGAGTTCTTCCGGATTAATATCTATTACTCTCTCCAATTCATGATTGCATTCGAGACAGACTAGATGTTTGGGCTTTTTAGGCCTAAATCCACAGTTTGGACAAATGTATCCAACGGACGAAGGATTGTTTTTTCCTTTTTTCATGTTCCATATTCCTCCTTTTATGGAAACTTCAAAGTTCTTTTTCTCCGTCCCTTTCTATTAAACAAATACAAGTTTGTCCAGCTTTTAAGCTGAATTTTATAAACAAAGACTCATTGTAGTGTACCTGTCATCCCGGCTCGGGGTCAGGGATGACACAGAAAAAAATAAAACCCACGATTGTTTAATCGCGGGTTTTGTGTCGGCTTACTTTTGCTTTGAAGGCTCAGCCAATCCTCCTTCGTTCGTTATTTCATCACAACCCCACTAATTCAAATTACCCACAAGTTCTTGTATCTTCTTTTCCAAATCATACTCGGGAACAAAATTGTCCCGAATTTCTTCGGCGACATCAAACTCTTTCTGACGGATACACCGGTTGCAAACTGCAATCGCTGCATTTTCAGATTTTTTCGCCTCCTCGAACAGAACTCTAATTTTTGCCTGTTCAACCTCATTTGAAGATACCATAAAAACCCTCCTCGAGCTAAATTGCTCTCCCCAAACCTAATTCTTCCTAATATTTCCAAATTATTAACGAACCCGTTATTATCCAAGTTTAATCAGTTTTGTCAAGGAAAAAACGCTTTTTGCAAAATTAACTCATAAACAATCTCTTTTTGCACGAAGGCCAGCACCGGTTTTCTTCGATCAGCTCGTCGTTTTCCTTCTCTCCAGCCAAGATCTTTATTGGATACCAATCCACTCTTTTTCTACCCCATATCGGAGGAAAAATAACGTGTTCTTGGTGCACAAAGATATCGCTTTTTCTGCTCGTCATACTTCCCGGGTTTGAAATCACATATGTTTCAAGTGATCCGGAGTAATTTAAGCAGTATTTCGAAAATTGAGTGATGAGGGCCACAACTTCGTAAATATCTAGCCCTAAACGTTCCACAACTGAAAAAATTTTTCGGCATTTTTCTTCCGAAATCCCTTTGGTTTTTTCCCCGGGTTCAACATCAAAAAGCAAATAAGGAAGGTCGGTGTTAGTATACGAAAGAGGAGACCTGGGAAGATATTTGTGATCCAAATAGGGGTGTAAAGAACATTCTCTGTCTTTCTCCCGAAATTGCATTCCCTTAAGCTGCTCGTCAAGTGGTAAAAAGTTTCCCAAAACAAGCAGAATAGGAATGTTACTCTCTTCACAGGGAATTTTTTCAGGAATCTTTTTTCTGAGCAGTTCCAATAAAGACGCCAGAACGGAGATTTTGAATTCCGCTTCAGGATAAGTCTGGGGGTTTAAAACTTTTGTCGTCTGCTGATCAAAACATTTTTCTAATTCGCTTTTTGAAAAATCAACCGTTTCACTTATTTTACCTACTTTAGAAGCACCTCGCTTCCACTTTTTTCGAACCATAAATCCTAACATTTCCTTCCTCCTTTCATTTGAAGCAATCAAATTTTTAAGGAACCAGTTTAAAAATTTCTAACTCATAAATAAGTACTGGTCGAATTTTTCTGGCTTTTTATTTATTTTAAAATAAAAAAGCCCGTTGATTAGATTTTTAACCAACGGGCAATTGTTTTGTACTTTTACTAGTAATGCAAATTAAACCCAAATTTTTCTTCGCTAGGGAACTTAGGAAATGATTTTAACTCCCTCCCGATGACATCTGCCGGTTGTCCGAGCTTTCCTGCAAAAGGAGAGTCCTTTATTTCTGCGACTCTTCTTTGGAAGTACCCTTCTTTGCTCTCGGACTCAATACGATTGACAGCCAGCCGTTCTCCTTCAGGAGAAAAAATTGTCATCCCTTTGGACACTAGCGTTCCATCGAGATAATACTTTTCCTCCACCTTGGGATTCCTGACAATCCTGCTTGAAATGATTGAAGTGCCACTCTGAATCGTTTCCGTGTAAAGGTTCTCTGAGACATAATAATGTCTTACTGTAACCTCTACTCGCTCCGAAACTTTCACCCCAATATAAACAAAAATTCTGTCATCGCTTGTTCTTTTCCACTTGTTCACCTTCACTGTCTCAACCCTGACCAGCCATTCCTCTCCTTTCTCTCCCAAAGAAAAATTATTATTCAGGGGGCGGAAAACTCTGATGGAACTTTCCATACTGTCAAAAATAGCATCAGAAGAAGGGAAGCTTGGAGCGAACCCAATTTTTCCTAATTTACGGTTAAAGCTGGTTTTTAGAAGAACCAAATCTCCAACTTCCAACAACCAAGCGTCCGAGTTTTGTCTCTGAGGTTTGAAAATCACGAGATTATCAACCCTGTAGTGATCCCTTTCATGTTCGTGTTTCAAAGCTCCCATAAATCGTTACCTCCCATTTTTCTAATTTTTAAAGTGCTTTTCCTAATTTAATAGAACTGTTTAGTTTAGATATAATAACAATCTTGTCAAGAGAAAAATAAACACCAGCCTAATTTAAGCTGGTGTCGATGTCTTGTTGAGATTTTAGAGTCTACTTTTCCTTTTCAGACTTCCAAATTGTTAAAGTTCTTTAGAGTTTTAAAAATTGTCCTTGTTTGTTTAGAGGCTGTGTGGACTCGAGGGGATTCGAACCCCTGACCTGTCGCCTCAGGCGACCGCTCTTCCTCTAGTGGACTCGAGGGGATTCGAACCCCTGACCTCCGCGTTGCAAACGCGGCGCTCTACCAACTAAGCTACGAGCCCAGAAAAACAGCCTCTATTTTCCAAATATCTTCTCTCTGATCATATCATCCACAACTTTTGGGTTGGCTTTTCCTCTGGTTTCTTTCATTACTTGGCCGATGAGGTATTGTAAAATTTGTTCCTTACCGCTTTTTAGATCCTCAATAGCTTGAGGATTATTGCTTAAAACCTTTTCTACAATTTCTGTGAGTGCGCTATTGTCGGATATTTGAAGAAGATCCAATTCTTTAGCAATCTGATCTGGGTCGCTTCCCTTTTCAAGCATTTTTGCTAGAATGGTTTGAGCGGCAGAAGAGTTTATTTTGTTTTCATAAAGCATAACAATGAGCTCTGCTAGATTTTCAGGAGTAACCAGAAGATCTTTTATGTCTGTTTTGCTGACACTTAAATATTTTTTAATTTCCGTTATCAAGTAATTAGCGAGTAGTTGATAAATATCTTTAGAAAACTTTTCTTTGGAAGTATCTTCCCACCAGGCGCGAAGTTCACTCCCAGCCTCTTCAAAATAGTTTCCCAAGTTTTTATCGCAAGTAAAAGCCTCGATTGCGCTTGGAGCCAGTTTATATTCGTCTCTCAGCCTTTTTCTAAATTCTTGGGGAAGCTCGGGTAAATTATCTCTCAGTTTTTCAACGTCCTTCGGATCAACAAGAATAGGAGGCAGGTCGGGTTCGGGGAAGTAGCGGTATTCACTGGCTTCCTCCTTGCTCCTTTGACTCACTGTTCCTTGTTTTCCTTCGCTCCAACCGCGAGTTTCCGCTACCACTTTCTCTCCTCTTTCGAGAATTCTTGATTGTCTTTTTATTTCAAATTCAATACTTCTCTCCACCGCTTTAAAAGAATTGAGATTTTTAACTTCGACTTTGGTTCCAGAAAGCTTGTCCTTCTCTAAAGTTCCCTTCGGAACTAAAGAAATGTTGGCTTCGCACCGCATCTGACCTTTTTCCATATCAGCATCGGAAATTTTTAAGTAGCGCAAAACTAATTGCAATTCCTGACAAAAAAGCTTGGCTTCTTCAGCACTTTCGATATCCGGTTCGGTTACCAGCTCAATAAGTGGCACACCGGCTCTGTTTAGATCTACCAGAGTGTAATCGGTTCCTTTGGGATGGAAATTTTTTCCTGCATCTTCTTCCAGATGAATACGGGTGATTTTAATCTTTTTACCGTTTACAGAAAGTTCTCCTCCCTGACAAAATGGCTTATCGTATTGACTGATTTGATAACCCTTGGGGAGATCGGGATAAAAATAACTTTTTCTGGCAAAACAACTATAAGAAGCTATTTTTGAATTGAGAGCGACCCCCAGCTTGATAATTTCTTCAATCGCTTTTTCATTAGCCACCGGCAAACTTCCTGGCAGAGCCATACACACCGGACAAGTGTGAATATTCGGATCTTTGCAAAAAGGATCGTTTTTGCACTCGCAAAACATCTTGCTTTCCGTTTTTGGCTGAACATGTACTTCCATTCCAATTATGACTTTCCAACTTGGTTGTTTTTCCATTTTTGGAGTTACTTCGATTAGACCTATTTAAGCTATAATAAATATATTAATTGTTCAAAAAAGGATATATTTTTCAATTTGCAAAGAAAATTACGGTTCTATGCATAATCCCAGATTTGATCCGGGATTATGCATAGACCATAGCCCCATCTTGTTTGGAATGTATAAAATTAGGTATCCTTTGCCTCCCTATAAATCTATTATTTAATAACTAAGTAATCTAAATCTTAAATAAGAATCATGATTCTCGGTGTTGATAGCTTATTACAACTAGTAAAAGAAAAAAAATTAGTGGAAGGGCTTTGTGAGAGAGAACTTAGTAATCCCGAGGGAGCGGGTTTTGACCTTCGAATGGGTGAGATTTATGAATTAGAGGGAAGCGGGTTTTTAGGGGTTGAGAATCGTGATACTCCCGATTTAAAAAAAATAGCGGAGTTTAAAGAAGGAAGTGAGGAAACTTTTTTTGAATTTAACCCTGGAAAATATTATCTCATTACTACCGTAGAATCAGTTAATTTACCTCAGGATCTCATTGCTTTCATCGTTTCACGTACCACTCTTTTTCGCTCGGGAATTGCACTTTTTAATGGTGCCGTTTCTCCTGGCTATCAAGGAAAACTGACTTTTGCTCTCTGTAACCTTGGAGGGAAAAATATTAAAATTGCCCTTGGATCAAGAATTGTTCATATTACTTTCCAAGAAGTTAAAGGTGAAACAAACCTTTATCGAGGTCAGTGGCAAGGAGGAAGGGTGACGACGGAAGGAGAGGAGAAACAAGTGTAAGGAGAAAATTTTTATTTTTATTTGGCTAGTTTAAAAACAGTGCCAAACTCTATAAAAAGCATTTTAAATCTTCACAGCTTAATATTATGCAACAAGAAAACAACGCTCGTTTTATTATTAAAAAATCAACCGATGTTGGAGGAGAAATTGCGGTTAGGGGGGCGAAGAACCATGCTCTGAAAGTCTTGGCCGCTACAGTTTTGACTGATAAAACGGTAAAAATAACCAATATCCCCCTTATTGAGGATGTCCGAAGAAAAGAAGAGTTACTTGTTTCCATTGGAGTAGAAGTGAAAAGAGAAAAAGAAACAGTCTACGTTAATGCAAAAAATATTACCACTACTAAACTTGATCCTCAGAAATCAAGCACTATTCGAACCTCTATTGTTTTGGCAGCCGCTTTACTTTCACGTTTCGGCAAAGTGAGCTTTTATCATCCAGGCGGTTGTGTTCTTGGCAAGAGACCCGTTGATATCTTTCTGGAAGGCTTTAAAGAGTTGGGGGCGGATGTCTCGGGAGACGAAGAGATGATCAATCTCAAGGCCAAAGGCGGTCGATTGAAAGGAGGGGAATTCTTTTTTCCCAGAATAAGTGTTACGGCAACTGAGGCACTTATTATCGCATCGGTCTTGGCTCGGGGAAAAACAATTTTAAAAAATTGTGCTTTAGAGCCAGAAATTATTGCTTTATGTAATTTTCTCAACAAATGCGGAGCGAAAATAAAAGGAGTCGGAACATCAGAAATTCAAGTTAGAGGAGTAGAAAGATTGAGAGGAGGAGAAACCAAAATCATTCCTGATCGGATAGAAGCGGCTACCTTTTTGATTTTAGGAGCTCTCCACAAAACCAAATTAAAGATCTCAAAATGTGATCCCAGCCTTATTGAGGCTCTTATCAATATGCTTCAAAAATCGGGAGTAAAAATTGAGAAGAACAAAAATTATGTTACTAGTTTACCTTATAAAGAGCTTGGGAGTAACAATATTATGACTCACGAATATCCTGGTTTTGCAACGGACTATCAACCGCCCTATACGGTTCTCATGACCCAAGCCCAGGGAATAAGCCTCATCCATGAGCCGATTTTTGATGGTCGACTATTCTTTACCGACAATCTTTCCCAGATGGGAGCGAAAATAATTATGTGCGACCCGCATCGGATTGTGGTTCAAGGACCTACTCCTTTGATCGGTAAAAAACTGGCCAGCCCCGATATTCGGGCAGGAATAGCTTTGGTTCTTGCTGGATCAATCGCTGAAGGCGAAACCGTAATTGACAACATATACCAGATCGAGAGGGGATATGCAGATATTGATACAAGATTGAAGGGAATCGGAGTGGAGATTGAAAGAAATTAAGATTTTTATCAAAACAAATATGAAAAATATTTTTAAAGAAGCGATTCTATATGAAAAATTAAACGCTGGAGCTGTGAGGTGTGATCTTTGCGAGCATAAGTGTGTTATTTTACCAGCAAAGGGAAGCCCGAATCTTTCTATTTTTCCTTACCTAAAAAAAGAAAATATGGGATTTTGCGGAACAAGAACTAATATAAATGGGATTCTTTATTCTCTTACTTATGGCAAAGTTACCAGCCTTGCCGTCGATCCTGTTGAAAAAAAACCTCTTTACCATTTTTTTCCGGGCGAAAACCTCCTTTCTTTTGGAAGTTTTGGATGCAACTTCCGTTGTCCCAACTGCCATAACTGGCAAATTTCTCAAACTTCCTCTCTAGTCCATACAAAACCAGAATCTTTAAATTCTATCCTGGAAAATTTTTCCGACATTTCCCCCGCCGAAATAGTGAATCAAGCAGTGGAAAATAATTGTATAGGAATCGCTTACACTTACAACGAACCAACGATATCTATTGAGTTTGTAATGGATGTAATGAAACTGGCTAAAAAAGCTAAAATTAAGAACGTGTGGATTACCAACGGATTTTTTTCCGATTCTGCCCGGGAAGAGATTTTTCCTTACATTGATGCCATGAATGTGGATTTAAAATCTTTTGATCAAAGATTTTATCAGTCGCATCCAAAAGGAAAACTCTCTCGAGTTCTTGCCAATCTAATTAAAATAAAAGAATCTGATATTCACTTAGAAGTTACCACTTTAATAATTCCGAAGTTTTCCAACAACGAAAATATGCTCCGAGGAATCGCCTCTTTCATTAAAAATAAGCTTTCTAGAACCACCCCTTGGCATCTCCTCGACTTTTCTCCCGAAATTTCCTGGCAAATGCAAAGCTGGCAAAAAACTAGCGAAGAAGAAATAAAAAAAGCCTATGAAATAGGCAAAAAAGAAGGATTGAAATTTGTCTACGCATCAATCACAAACCTCGCCAACACAATCTGTCCCCACTGCAAAGCCATCAATATTGAAAGAAGAAATTACCAAATTGACCGCTTCGACGAAAACGGAGGTTGTTTCAAATGCGGACAGAATCTGCACATCAGAGAATGAAAAATGGAAAAATCAAAATGTAAAATTGCGGTGTCGCCAAAGGTGACATTTGATTGTCGCAAAGTGACTCCACAATTTTCCATTTTGATTTTTCCATTTTAAACTTTCTTATCCCCCTTCACCACCAATACAAACCCTTCTCTCTCCAACTCTTTCGCCTCTTCAATCATCTTTTTTTGTTCTCTTTCTAATCCTGCTTTCAGACCGGTTAAAGCCCGAGAGTCCACTTTCATAACTGAAATCGGGTCTTTGCCTATTTGTCTTATTATTTCAGCTATCTTGATTGGATTGTAAGAGTAAGTTTTGCGAGGCGACTTTAAAATGCTTCCAAAATCCGTGAAAAACTGCTCCAATTTGGTATCGGTAAAATACTTGTTAATTTTTTCTTGAACTTCTCTGATTTCCCCTTCGATTTCTTTTTTCTTGGCTCGCAGACTGATAAACTTTTGACTTATTTCTTGAATTTCTTTTTCCTCAAGCTCCTTTGAAACGGGTTTGAATTTGTGCGACCAAACAGGACATATTTCCTGATAATCACACCAACCACAAAGATTAGAAGGGAACGGATCAAATTTATTATTTTTTTTTGCCTCCTCAACTGCATTAATAAGCTCGGTAATTTTCTCGTCGATATCTTTTAAATCTTTTTTAGTTCGAGTAGCCGAGAGTTTTATGTCGTGTCTCAAAAAATAGAGAGTTAGTTTGATTTTGTCAGTTTCTTTGACTTCTTTGAAGAGGGAAGGCCATTCATTGATGAACGCTCGCAGATAGATACTGAGTTGCAAGTCATTCTCAATTTCTTTTTCAGGGGGAATTTTTTGGCTGGTTTTGTAATCAATAATCTCAAAACCTTCTTTAGTTCTGTCTATTCGGTCAATAAATCCTTCCAAGTCGTGTTCTCCGATTTTAATGTTGAAATGGTGTTCAAGCGCAATCACTTGGTTTCTCTCCGCATCGTCTTTGGAATCAATATAGTTGCTCAAAATTTTGATCCCGTCTTCAAAATACCCTTTTTCTTCACCTTCCTTGATTAAAATTTCCTGTTTCCAATTCTGTCCGAAAAAATTTATCGCTTCTTCTTTAGTAGGAAAACCATGAGCAGTGGGAGTGTAAATAAACCGGAGCGTTTTATGCATCAAATTCCCAAAAGCGAGGATTGCGGTTTGTTTCCCTTTGATTTTGTCAATTTCCTTGTATTTATATTTAAGAGGGCAGGTTTTAAAATTGTTGAGAGAAGAATAGGAAGTACGCATAGAAATAGTTGATTAATTTGAGTATAGAAAAATTTGCTTTTTTGTATTTCAAGTTTAGAGATTTAAATTGTATACCTAATTTCCAATTTCTAATTTCCAATTCCTTAATTTTTCAATTTTAAAAACGGACTATCTTCTTCTAGAAAATATAATATAGATAGTTGTGTTTGTTTGAAAATTATAAAATTGTGAAATTGAAAATTATTATAAAAAGGACATCTATTTCCCACTCCCAACCCCACTTTTGTTCTCCACTTTAATCAAATCTGACAAAAACACGCTTATTACCGCTGTAACTGGAATAGCTAGAATCAGTCCCAGAGGTCCGGCAACTTTCATCCCAATGAGCATGGCAATAATGACAGCGACTGGATTGAGCCCCACGGCTTGTTTCATTACCATAGGAACAATTAAATGATTCTCTAGCTGTTGGACAAAAATGTACATTACAAGGACAGCTAAAGCTTGCACAGGACCGAGACTGAGAGCCACAAGAATTCCTGCCACTGAAGAAAGAATTGGTCCAACATAAGGAACTACCTCAAAAATTGCCGCGAGCAGTGCCAAGACCAAAGCATAGGGCACTCCCAACAAACTGAGTCCAATATAAACCATCACTCCGATAATTATATTAAGAATTATCTGCCCGAGTAGCCAGTAACCAATTTTTTGCTGGATTCTATCCATCAAAGTCAGCACGTATTCTCGATGTGAAACCGGAATAAAAGCTTGTAAAAATTCGCCTACATTCTTTTTTTGAATACTAGAATAAAAGGAAAGAGAGAGAATGGCAATAAAACTGACTATGCCACTCAAGAAAGATCCGGCTTGAGAAAACAGGTTCCACCACCCCTCGTTAAGTTTGTTACTCAAGTTAACCAGCAATTGGCTACTCTGAGACTCGGCAATTCCTTTACTCCCCATAAAATTCAAAATTCGCTCTTCTAGATTATGCAGACTCTGGCTGTAACGAGGAATATTGTTACCCAATTGTCCCAGCTGTTCCCCCACCGCCGGAACTAAAAGCGAGAGGATATAAAACGTCCCACCAATAACCAGAACGTAGATCGCAAGCGTAACTACGCTTCGAGGAAGACGGAATTTTTCTAAATAGTCCACCACTGGAGCAATAGCGGAAACAATAATAAAAGACAAGAAAATAATAATGAGAACATCCGAAATATAATACAAAAAAAACAGCAGAAGAATGATCAAAAGTGTGCGAAAAATAGTGTTCGAATCAATGGAAACAATAGTTTTAGAATCAGGAATTTTCATTTAATTTCTTTACTTTAAGCGAAGATTAGCCTGAATAAATAGTTTAGTCGAGAGAAAGAAAATAAAAATAGGTTTTGAATACAAATCGGGATGATGCAAGTTATTTTATTCCCGACTCGGCGCTGTCAGGCTGTCTTGAAGTTCTTTGCTCATTGACTGTTCTTCTTTTGGGATGTTTAGAGGTTCCGTACCAATGTTTTCTGTCTTCACTTTATTTTTATTCTCTCCTGATGAATTTTTGGGTGGAGGAGCAGAAATCATTTTTTGTAATTCTTCATTAGTTTGAGGGGCATCATTTGTATTGGAACTGTTATCAGGAGCTGTGGTAAGTTCTTCTAACGTTTTCCCGGCATTAGGATCTGTAACATTATTTATTTTATTCACCTCAGAAAGACTACTTCCTTGAGGTTTTTTTAAAATAAGTAAAGCAATTAGTAAGACAACTATAACAACACCCAAAACACCAACAATCACATAAAGAGTTTTGTTCGACGGAATTTCCATTTTTTAAATTTTGAAATTATAGTTTTATTTTTTTTGAGAAATCGCCAATAATCGGAAGATCTTTCATTTCCCCGTTAGCAACATTAATAAGACCCATAATCATAAGAACAATTCCTCCAATACTTATGGCAGGAGACAAAATCATCCAACCCAGAACTGGAATTAATCCAGAGATCCAAACTCCCACAATAACTGCAAGAGCAAGAATCAAGCCTTGTTTAGCATGAAATTGGGCAAATTTACTGTCCTTGTTAGCAAGTAAGGGGATGAGTGCAAGAATTCCTAGATAGCTGAGAAAAGTTACAGCCTTGTTGGCTTCAATGTCTTTTTGCAGAGCTTCGTCAATTTTTTCCTCCTTTTTAGTTTCTTTTTCTTCTTTTTTGTCTTCTTTGGGCATGGGGATTAGTTTATCAAGTTATAAAGCTCATCAAGTTTATCAAGTTTATAGTCTACCAAAATTCGTAAAATTTCTTACTTTATGAACTTGATAAACTTGAAAAACTTGATGAACTACATTTTAGAATTCCACTTTCACATTTTCTTTTTCTTTGGCGTCAGCTACTTCAAAAAAATCAAATTTTTTGAATCCGAACGAACCAGCAACCAAATTGTTGGGGAATGTTTCGAGCTTGATGTTGAAGTCTCTGACATTGCCGTTATAATATCTTCTTGACTGCTGAATTGTTTCTTCAATCGAAGAAAGTTGACTTTGAAGATCCATAAAATTTTGATTAGCCTTCAACTCAGGATAATTCTCCACTACCGCAAAAAGACTCTTTAGCGTGTCTGAAAGCATGTTGTCAGCTTTAGCTTTCTCAGCAGGAGTATTTGCTTGCATAGCTTGGCTTCTGAGATTCGCTATATCTTCAAAAGTCTTGTTTTCGTGTTTAGCATAACCCTTTACTGTTTCAACCAGATTAGGGATCAGGTCATACCTTCTCTTGAGTTGAACATCAATATCCGACCAGGCTTCCTCCGTCTTGTTTCGAAGCTTAATAAGCCCGTTATAAACCGCCACTAAAAACGCCACTAAGACAATCAAAACAGCCAAAACAGCAAGTGGAAGAAATCCCATTTTTGTAATTTAAAATTTATAAAGTTTGTTAAAAATACATACTTTTATTTGAAACTTACCCGCCTCATACCGTATGGTATTTGGGGATGAACTCTAGTGGAATTTTATTGTTCCTATTGCCTTTTGTCAATTTTCAATTGATGGGAGAGAATGGGAATGTAAATTAAAAAATATGAGAAATGGAACAAAAAAAAATCGATTCTTTGGCCTTGCCTAGAAAAAAACAGCTTAGTATTTTAGAAACTTTAAATTCCAAGGTTGATGTTATCTTAGTCATTATTACTTTTGCTCTGTCCGGATTTGGTTTAGTTCTAATTTCTTCTGCCGGAATTGCAAGATCAATGGCTGTTTACGGGGAACCTTATTACTTTCTAACCCACCAATTCCTTTATGGATTTATTCCCGGAGTAATTGCTTGGTTTCTTTTTCAGCATTTAGATTATCGCATCTGGCAAAAATTTGCTTTTCCCTTTTTTGCTATCGCGATACTTATGTTAGTCGTCGTTTTTCTCCCAGGCATGGGAATGACAGTAAAGGGGGCACAAAGATGGATACATTTGGGTTTTCTTACTTTCCAACCTACTGAAATTTGCAAACTTGCCCTGATAGTTTATCTTTCTGCTTGGCTTGCCTCCAGCAAACAAAACATTCAAGGATCAATTAAAGGGTTTGTAGGATTTCTTTTTATTTTGGGCCTTCTTGGAGGTCTTATTATGGCTCAGCCGGATATGGGGACCCTGGGAATTATAGTAGTGACAGCTTGCGTCATCTATTTTGTCAGCGGAGCCAGATTTATTTTTTTAACCACAATTCTGGCCGGTGGAGGATTCCTAGCTTTCTTAATGGTAAAAATCGCCCCTTACCGGATGCAGAGAATTATGTCTTTTATGGATCCTTCTTCTGACCCCCAGGGTATGGGGTATCAAATAAATCAAGCTTTGATCGCCCTTGGTTCTGGAGGCTTGTGGGGAGTAGGGCTTGGCCACGGGAGGCAAAAATTTAATTATCTCCCTGAACCGGTTGGAGATTCTATTTTCGCTATTTTAGGCGAAGAATTAGGCCTGATAGGTTGCGGAGTGTTAATCTTGCTTTTTATTATTTTAGCCTGGAGGGGTTTTATCATAGCCAAAAAAGCTCCCGACTTATTTGGAAAATTATTGGCTACCGGAATTACTACTTGGTTCGTCTTCCAAGCTTTTATCAATATTGCAGCCATTTCAGCCTTGATTCCCCTAACGGGAGTTCCTATTCCTTTTGTTAGTTATGGAGGATCTGCCCTAATCTTTTCAATGGCAGCCATGGGTGTAATGTTAAATATTTCAAAACAGACGAGAAAGTAACTTGCCTTTTGGACAAAATGTAAAAAATTAGTACCTAAAATTTTGCCAAGCAAGATTAAATCTGATATAAGGAATATGTGCCAACCGATTGTTAAGGCTCTTAAGTTCATAGGGTTTATAAGATTTCTAAAGTTATCAAGAGAATATAACTTTAGGCATTTTACAAACGTTATGAGCTTTTTATTTTTATAAACACAATTTATGAAAAAAGACGGAAAATTTTACTCGGAATCTCACACGGGACACCTCAGTGAATGGGGGGCTGCGATCGCTCAAATTTGCGAAGAAAAAGGAATCTCCAAGGAAGATGTTTTATCAGTGATTGAAAGCGCTCTCTCGGCCGCTTATAAGAAAGAAACTGGAAGAAAGGGACACATTGTAAGAGCCGACTTCAATGAGGGGTTGGGAAATACGAAGTTTTATGAACTTTATCGAGTAGTGGGAGAAGAAGAAAGGGACTGGTCTAAGGATATCCCCCTAAAAGAGCTCGATCTTAGTGTTATCGACAAAAAACGAGAAATTAAAATTTGGATCGAAGAAGAAAAAATCGAGCAGGAAACCAGAAGAGATGGGGCAAAACCTGAAGAAGGCGAAGAAGAAAAAAAACCTTTCTTTAGGCCAGAAAAAGACATGCTTCTTAAGGATGCCAAAAAGCACTATCCCAAAGTCAAAGTAGGTGAAATACTAGCCTTTCCAGTGCAATCTCCAGATGACTTTGGACGAATTGCCGCTCAAACTGCAAAGCAGGTAATTTTGCAGAAAATGAAAGAAACGGAAAAGAAAATTATTTTTGAAGAATATTCCAGCAAGGTAGGGGACGTTCTTCCGGGAACCATCCAAAGAATTGAAGGTGTTCAGGTTTATGTCGATTTGGGAAAAACTATTGCCATTCTTCCCAGAAGAGAACAGGTAATTGGAGAAAGATACGATCAAGGTCAAAGACTTAAAGTTTATGTTCTCCGGGTGGATTGTGAATCCAGATCAGCGATGGTAATCGTTTCCCGAACTCATCCCGGACTTGTTGAAGGACTTTTCCGATTGGAAGTACCAGAAATTTTTGCTGGAACCGTTGATGTTGTTAAAGTAGTCAGAGAACCGGGGCAAAGAGCCAAAGTTGCAGTGAAAAGCAATGAGAACGGGATCGATCCTGTAGGATCTTGTATTGGACAAAGAGGTACTAGAGTACAGGCGGTTACCGACGAACTGAGAGGGGAAAGAATCGATATTATCGAATACAACGAAGATCCCTTTATGTTTTTACAAAGAGCCCTCTCTCCTGCTAGAGTAAAAAGAATTGAAACTGTTTTAGGACAAGAAAAACGAGCCAGGGTTCTGGTAGAAAAAGACCAACAAAGCATTGCTATTGGAAAAAACGGTCAAAACGTTAGACTGGCATCTCGCCTTACTGAATGGGAAGTAGATATTGAAGTCTGGGACCAAGAAGCGGAAGATAAAAGAGCTGAAGAAGAAAAAATGGCTCTCGAAGCTTCACTTAAGGAGAAAAAAAAGAAGCCAGTGAAGGGAAAAACGGTGAAAAAAGAGAAAGTTGAAAAGAAAAAAGAAGTTAGGAAGAAAGAAAAGAAGGTGGTTAAGGAGAAGAAAGTAAAGAAATAAATCAAATATCGACAGTATAAATTACAAAAACCCGGCGTATCATTGCCGGGTTTTTGTTTGGAAAAGAAAATAATAATAGAAATGACGAATGTCAAATGACGAATGACGAATCAAATCCAAAATCCGAATTTCAAAGATTAAAACATTTTGATTTTTGAGCTTTGCCATTGATTGGACATTCGTCATTAGTCATTTGACATTACAATTCATCCTCACTCTCCTCTTCACTATTCACCAATTCCACTTTTTCCCGATAAACCATCTTCGGAAAATCGATAACCGCTCTTTTTATGCGTTTCGCTCTTCCAGGTTCCTGAATAAAGCGATAAAGCCACTCTAAATTAAGTTTCTGCAGGGCAAGTGGAGCTCTTTTCCGTCGGCCACTGATAAAATCTAGACTTCCTCCAACACCGATAGCCAATTTAACGGAAGGAAGTTTATCTAAATTGTGATAAATCCATTTTTCTTGGAAGGGGTGGCCGAGTGCGACAAATAGAACATCTGGTTTTGCCTTGTTAACTGCTTCGATTAAAACCTCATTTGAGACAACCTCTTTATTAAATCCTCCCTTAATTCCGGAAATAATAAGATCTGGAAACATTTTTTCCAATTTAAATTTGGCGGCAACAGAAGTTTCATTCCCCCCGCCCAAAAGATAAAGAGAATAATCGTTTTCAGAGATGATTTTGGCAATATCAAAAATAATATCGGCGCCTGTCAGTCTTTCGGGAATAATTTTTCGAGTTGATCGAGGATAAACCAAATTTAACAAAAAGGTAAAAAGCATTTGGTTTCTAATTTTTCTTTTGCGATAAACTTTCTGTTTCTGCAAAGTGAAAGTGTTGGGAATAGAAACGGGTAGATCTAAAAAGTAACTTGCCCAAATAATTCCATTTCCATCAGCCAAAGAAATATCAGCAGAGTTGAGAATTTTCTTAAAGACCGAATCTTCGGCGGAAACCATCAAAAATTCCGGGTTAACCGTTACAATATAATGTTGCTGACCGTCTTTTAGATAGTAAAGCACTTTTTTCAGAAGTTCTTTTCTAGTAATAGGGTGGATGGTGACTCCAAGAATACTCAGGCCCCTATTTTCTTTATTTGTGATTTC
Source organism: bacterium (assembly GCA_021779915.1). Taxonomy (GTDB): domain Bacteria; phylum Patescibacteriota; class Minisyncoccia; order CAIUEV01; family CAIUEV01; genus JAJXZR01. The sequence continues at coordinate 8,417 of JAJXZR010000029.1, read as the reverse complement.
TTTATTTTTCTCTTTAGACACGAAAGATAAATTAGAAATTTATTCCTCCCTTATTCTAATATTTCTTTAACGTTTATCCAAACTGAACTTTTTTGTTCATTGCCAAGCCTTACTTCAATCTCTTGTGAAAGAATTTTGTGATTGCGGACAACCCCTTCTCCTTCTCTCGTCTTGACTTTGCTCCCGATCTCAGGAAGTTTATCCTTCATCTTTTCATAAGTATCTTGTTCAAAAGCCAAACAACACATCAATCGATTGCAACAACCAGAAAGTCTTTCGTTGCCCCGATGGCTGATTTGTTGCAATCTTGCCATGTCAGTGGAGATGCTTTGAATAGGAATTGTTTCGGAAAGACAACAAAAGGGTCTGCCACACGGCCCCAAACCTCCTTTGATGCGAGCTTCGTCTCGAGAACCCATTTGTTGCAAGCGAACAGATTTTTGAAAAGTGCTGGCAAGTTCTCGCACCAAAGAACGAAAATCAATTCTTTCCTCAGCTGTGAATCCAAAGATAATGCCACCTCCTTCGACTGATACATCAACCCCAGTGAGCTTCATGGGGAGCTCATATTTTTTTATTAATTCTCGACATTTTTTTATCATTTCTTTCTTCTTAGTAACTCCCAATTTCACCTTTTCTTTCTCAAGCGAAGTTGCCTTTCTAACAATCACGTAATCTTCTTGAACAGTATGTTTGTCGCATTTTTCACAGGAACCGCATTCTTTTGCTTCAATTAATTTTTGAACAGTCGCCAAATGCTTACCAAATCCCAAATCTAAAATAACAGTATCGCCCTTTTTTAAAGGCAAATCGGAGGAAATAGTCCGTTCTTCCCCCCATTCAAATAAAGAAAGTAAATATTGCATAAAACAAGGCTTAAGAATAAAGTCTTACTAGAGTACATTTAATCAACACTATTTTTGGATAGTCAAGAGAAACAGTCTGAATAAATATCTTTATTCTATTGAGAAAGTCATTTTAAACAAAGACTTCCCCGAGACAAAATAAATTTCGTTTTTTGTTTCTCGAATATCCATATCAACCGCTTCTGACAAAATTTTGTCTTGAATTTGTCCCTTTGATTTTCCGTCTGTTTTGTCAAAAATAATCACTCTTCCTTTCTCTGGATCAAGCAAGTACAGATATTTCTGGCTGTCATTGGTTTTGACTAAATCTTTGTTTCCGCTGGGGGGTGTAGCAGGTTTTTCAAAATCGAACGGGGCTTTTTTCCCTCCCGATAGTTTTATTAAATTTCCCTTTCCGGTCAAGGCATAAATACTCCCGTCAACTGTTAGGCTAACAATATCATCATTTTGCAAATCATCTTTGAGACTAGTTGTCAGCCAGTTTCGATTGAATTTAATTCCAGAGGAATCGTAAGTATATTGTTGTATCTGTTGCTCTTCGGAACTCCAAAAATAAAGGAAATTACCGTAAGAAGAGCAAATAGAAAGCTTTTTGTCATTTCCTCCTGCAATATCTTTCTTAGCACTTAAGTTCTGATTTGCAGAGAGAAGTTCAAAATAAACTTTTGCTTCAGGATAAATCAACAAAAATAAGCTTTTTTCGGGAAGAAGACAGCTTTTTCCCTGAAGCAACGGGTCTTTCGTTGAAACTTCTTTTAGTTCAGTCTTATCTTGGTCGAGTTTTCCCGTCCAAACAGAGCTGTCCGCAATAACGGCTAAATTATCGTTTATAATAGCTATATTTTTAACAGTTCCTTTTTGATCGGGAATATTCCAGATCAAAGAAATGTTGCTTGCGCCCTTTGTTTTATCGAGAACAGCAATTCTATCTTGTACATCTTTGCGAATTTTTAAAGCCTTAATTCCCAGATCGCCGGACTCAGAAACCTTCTCCAAAAGAGTATCTGCCTCTCCCAGATCCTTTCTGGCCTTATCTTCGTCTTTATAAAGAAGCGAGCTGTCCGAATCCTCAATTAATTTATTGGCTTTATCAAGCATTGCTTGGTAGTCCACACTTTCATTTTGTTTTGTTTCTGGTTTATTGAAGAAAAAATACCCGACGCTTACCAAAAAAATTACAAAGAAAGCAAGTCCTGAAAACAAAATCGTTCGGCGAAAGAAGGACAAATCGCTAGTTCTTTGCAGTAAATATTTAAAGGGGAAGGAAAGAAGTCCTAGAATTGGTTTAAGTAATTTTGTGATCATATTTTTTCCGGTCAGAGCTATTTTCCCCCATGGCAATGGTTGTGACTTGGAAATGGAAATTTCGGATTCGACAGGAGTATAAGCTTGAATCAAGGAATTGAATTCTGTGAATAAATTTTCCCCAATAGCATACTCGGTAATTTTTCCTGCGAATATTTCTTGAGGTAACGGTTCCACCGGTTCCTGTTTCATATCAATCTCTCCCAAAATAAACGACGTATTGACTGGAGCCTGAATCACTTCAACACTTCTTACAATATTAAAAAAAGTGCTTAAGGGGTCTTTAAAAGAAATCAAAGATGCCACTTCTTCAAAAGAAAGAAATGGTACTAATTTTTTTGAAAGAACAAGAAACTTGTCTCCTCCTTGTAAATTTCCTCCAGTAACTTCACCAAAAGGAGAAGAAAAGTGAGGGGAGCGTGACCCCCCGAGTTTTTCGTCAACTAAGACAATCTCCTGATTACGAAAAAGAGCAACCCTTGAATCTCCTATTTTGGAAAAATAAAACCCATGTGCAGAAACCGCACCTACAAAAATATTTAGGTCACTCCAGCTTTGTAGTTTAACCTTCTGTCCCCAAACAAAAAGAGTCTGATTAAAAATTTTCAATATTTCCTCGCAAAGATTTTCTGGATTAAAGGGAAAGATATTTTTTGAAATCGAATCTTTCAAATATTCATTAACAATTTCAAACAACTCTTTACCCAGTTCCTCCGTTTCACCTGGCGTACGTGCTTCAATCTGAAGAAAACAATTGATTTCTTGGTTAGATCCATTCACCACTTTCTTCCAGAATACCAAAGAAGCAGGCGAATTCTTGTCTATATTATTAACAAACGGAATAATTTGAATTTTTTGCGAAAGCATTAGTTTGTTTTTGATTTTACAAAACCCTAAACTCAATAAAAATAACTTTTATTTATTTGTATAATAAACCAAAAATATGAGAAAAAAAATAATTCATATTTATTATACCTTAAGTGTTGCACTTACTTGTTGAACTAATGAATTTAAAGACTTCTGGAAAATAAAAAATCCCAAGGTACTGTTTTTTAAACCGGGGTATTTTCGACACGAAAACAACAGTTTAAAAAACAGTACCTTGGGATTTTTTATTTTCCAGAAGTCTTAGCAGAAATTATTTCCTAACATCTGTCGCAATTTTCTTAAAGGCCTCTTCCACGGTCGTCATAAATTGGGCAGGGAAAATAATGGTAGAATTTTTCTCCACACTGATTTCTGCCATGGTTTGGAGGGTTCGCAATTGCAGAGCAACCGGGTGAGCTGTCATTACATCGGCTGCTTCTCCCAGTTTTTGCGAGGCCTGTAATTCTCCTTCGGCAGCCACAATTTTGGCACGTCTTTCTCTCTCTGCTTCGGCTTCTTTCGCCATTGCCCTTTGCATGTTGTCCGGAAGAACAATATCTTTGATTTCCACGGCTGTCACTTCAATCCCCCACGGTTCTGTGTGTTTGTCAATAACTTCCTTAATTTGAACATTTATTTCTGTTGTCTGGGCGAGGAGTTGATCAAGGCTGAATTGTCCCACTACATTTCTGACAGTAGTTTGACTGATTTGATAAACTGCCTGGTTATAATTGTCAATTGTAATCACAGACTTTTGCGGATCAACCACTCGGTAATAAGCCACCGCCGCAATATCAATAGAAACGTTATCTTTGGTGATTATTTTTTGCGAAGGAATATCCATTGTGATAATCCGAAAAGAAACTTTCACCATTCTTTCAAAAATCGGAATAAGCAGAATGAGGCCCGGCCCTCTCACTCCCGTGCATTTCCCCAAAAAGAAAATCACCGATCTCTCGTACTCCTTAATCACTCTGACTGACATGAAAAACAGGATCACTAGAACCGCAATGAGGTATTCCATTTTTGTTTTAGTTAGTTGATTAAAAATATTTTTCCTAAACCAGCTTAATTACTCTTTTTAAATATTGTGGTACTTCTTTTAAACATCTTTGAACCGCTTCATATAGAATTTTTTGATCAATTTCATCATACTCGTGAGCTAAACGATTTCGCAACCCCGCTGAATTAGCTAGATTTTCCGCTAGTTTTGTGGAGAAATATTTGTGTTTGCCCATTTCAACAAATGATTGATAATAATCATCTGGCATTTCTTTCTCAATCTCTGCTAAAATGTGGTAATTTATATCAATCATTCTCATAATTATCCTTTCTAGGTAACGTTCAGTGGCAGCCTGATATTCAGCGTGACTCAAATAATCTCTTAAAGAAAGTCTGGCTATCTTCTTCAGATTTTCTAAATCCTTCTCTATCATTTTTATCTTTCGAATCACAATTTTTTTTTCAAAAGTCATCTTTTTCGCGTTTATTTATTTAAGCTCACCAACTCTTTTACAAATCTCTCTTCTCTCCTGAAATAAGGCGCATAATCATTGTAACGATGGAAGGCGCGTAACTTAAAATTTAGAAAATTTTCTTTCGAACCGTAAATCAAGCTACCATTTTTACTAATTTGTTTTAATAAAAGCGGGTTTGCAGATTCAACAAAAGACAAATCGACTTCGCGTCCAAAAACTCCTTCTAAATCTGAGCACAATAAAGATTGTTGATTAAAATCTAACTTTTCTTTTCTAGAAACTGCGACATCTGCATCACTATCATCCCTCTTTTTTCCTTCCGCCAAAGATCCGAACAAAATCAAAAAATTCAACTGATATTTCTCGGCAATTTTTTTTAAAGCTTTTTTTTGTGAGGCAGAGAGAGTTTCCATCACTGTGTATAATGTCTTAATGGAAGTTATTATAAGGCTTTTTTAGGTTTTAGTCCAAATAAAGAGTTCAGAGGTGATATATACAGTTTATTTTTTTAATTTTTATCTATTTTTATTTTTACTGTATTTTACTTTGTTGTATTTTATTGTTTTAAAATTCAAAAGATATCGATATGACATGATTCTTGCTTCAAACCAATAAAAACTGTAAATTGATAGTATCATTATTCTCTCTTTAAATTTAAAAAAATGAAAATTGTCATTCTTGCCGGGGGGAAGGGGACTCGGCTTTGGCCGGTTTCGCGAAACAAAAGGCCGAAACAAATTGTTCCGATTTTGCAGGGCAAAACTTTGATTGAGGAAACTTTAAACAGATTGAAAGGGGAAATTTCTTTTAGGGATGTCTACCTGCTTATTGGGGAAAAAATGTTTCGGGAATTTAAAAAAATTGCTCCTAAAATTACAAAGAGTGGGGTTAATATTATGATCGAGCCTGGTTCGCGGGATACCGGACCGGCGATGGCTTGGGCCTCGGCAGTTTTAAATGACAAATACCCTAATGAACCTCTTCTTTTTATGGCTTCTGACCATTATATCAGAGACAAAGAGTCTTTATGGAAGGCGATCAGAGCCGAAGAAGAGTTGGTAAAAAAGACCGGCAAGCTTTTGGATATTTCCATTGTGCCGGAATTTCCCAGCACTGCTCTTGGATACACTCGAATTGGAAAAATATTCAAAGATATTGATGGGGTAGAAATATTTAATTTCAAAGGTCACAAGGAAAAACCGGATTTTAAAACGGCCAAAAGAATGATTCAAACGGGTGAATATCTTTGGCACGCCAATTTTTATATGTGGACTCCTAGCAAATTTCTCGGTGCTTTTAAAAAATACGCGCCCAAAGTCTATCAGGGGATTTTTAAGACAAAAGAACTCTGGGATAATAAGAAAAATAGTGAAGCGAAGAAAATTTATGACAATTTGGAAAGAATTTCTGTCGATTATGCGGTTACTGAGAAACTTAATCCCAAAGATGTTCTGATTGTCAAGGGGGATTTTGGCTGGAACGATATTGGTAGTTGGATGGCACTTCACGGAGAAATGCTCTCCGAAGGAGATGAACAACAAAATGTTGTTTATGGAGATTGGACAGGAATAGATACTTCCAATTCATTTATAATGACAACCTCCAAGAAAAAAATAATCGCCACTCTGGGAGTAGACGACATAATTGTTGTTGACACGGAAGACGCCCTTCTAATCTGTCCTCGCGGGAGATCACAGGATGTAAAGAAGATTGTTGAGGAATTGGAGAGAAAGAAGAAACATAGATTCCTGTAAAAGAAGATTGTTTATTTTGTATCAAAAGACGAAAAATAATACAGACTCCGTGTCATCCCGGGTTTGACCCGGGATCCAGTTAGACTAACAGAATGTTAGTTTTACGTGCATTTGTAAAAAACTAAACAAAAGAACATTTATTTAGACTAATATTACCCTCCTGGATCCCGGCTCGGGGGCCGGGATGAAACGCTAGGTTAATACTGTTTGAATTTTGATATTTAGATTTGATTTGTCATTTGTTATTTTCCTCTCTCCAAAAACGCAATCCCATTCAAATGATCGATCTCATGTTGTAAAACTCTCGCTTCCAAGCCACTTGCGTTTATTTTTTTCTTTTTACCCTTAATGTCTTGGTAAACTACTGATATTTCTTTTGCTCGAGGAACCATTAAAAAAATATTGGGAAATGACAAACATCCTTCTTCCATTGTTTCTTTTTCTTTTGACAGAGAAACTATTTCAGGATTACAAAAAATCTCCACTCCTTTTTTGAGTTTTACAATACAAACCGCTTTGTCGAGGTTGAGTTGATTGGCTGCTAAACCCAAAGCTTCTTCGCTGGAAAGAAAAGTTTCTTTCATATCTTTTACCAAACTTTGAAAAGACTTGCCAAAATCATCGATTTTTTTTGGTGGCTGAAAAAGGACATCAGATTCCTTGTCTTTATAGGTTATAATTCGATATACCATAACTTAGGGAAGAAAAGTCTTAAACCAATCTTTTATTTTATCCACCGAGTTAGAAAAATCGGGGACTGGGAGACCTTTTAGCATATTGGAAATTTTATTATCTCCTTCTTCCGTTCTTTCTTGATTTTCCGAAACGATCAATCCCGTTACCAGTGCAAAGGAGGGATCTTCCAGGGTGTCGCTTACTCCTCCCAATCTCACCGGAAAGCCAATTTGAGCGGGAAGACGGAGTTCTTTTTTTGTAAGGTCGACAAGTCCCGGAAGCTTGGATCCTCCCCCTGTCAAAACCACTCCGGCTGGAAGCATTCCGTCTCTTTTTATTTTTCGTAATTCTTTGTTTACAAGTTGAAGAATTTCTTCCATGCGCGGTTCGATTATCTCGGCGATATCTTTGGCTTTAATTGTTCCTTCTTCGGTTTTACTAATACGTGAAAGATTGATTTCTTTCTTAGGAGAAACATCTTTGGAAATGGCTGATCCGTATTCCAGCTTGACTTTCTCCGCTACTTCAATGGAAGTTTTGAGCCCTATAGCAATGTCGTTAGTAATATGTCCCGATCCAATTGGAATAGAAGCAATGTGAAGAAGTTGGTCTTCTTCAAAAACTGCTAAATCAGTAGTTCCCAGGCCGATATCAACAACTGCCACCCCCAATTCTTTTTGTCTTCTGTTGAGGACGGCTTCGGCGGAGGCAAGAGGAGAAGCAATGATTGATTCGATTTCAATTCCTGCCTGAGCCACGCATTTACCCAAATTCCGATTAAAGGGAGTGGATCCTGTTATAATCAAAGCATCGACTTCTAACCTCATTCCATTCATTCCCACGGGATCACGAATTTCTGATTGATTATCCAAAACAAAACTACGGGGAACAATATGAATTATTTCGCGGTTGGCTGACATTTCAGGAGGAATTACGGCCTGAGCAGCCGAAAGAGCTCTCTCTACATCGCGATATTCTACATCTCCATCAGCCCGACTAACGGCAACGACTCCCCGTGCACTTTGAGTTCTTAAATGGCTACCACCTATATTCACAATAGCTCTATCAACTGGAACACCGCTTATTTTTTCCACGATTTCTGCGGCCTTGTTGATGGATTTAGCTGTTTCTTCAATTGAAACAACAATCCCTTTGCGAAGTCCGCTACAAGGAGTTTTGCTGGAACCTAAAACACGATAACCATTTTCATCTCTCATCGCAACCACAATACGAACGTGACTGGATCCAATATCAAGCCCTATTTTTATGTCGTTTCTTCTCATTTTTTATTATTCAGACTCGGATTTATTCAAGAACCGAGCTTATTTGTTTTATTGTAATTATATTTTTGGCAAAAAGCAAAAATAAAGCTATTATCGCTTCTCATAACATCCAAAATATATATCAAAAATAAAAAAAGGAAAAATCGAACAACCATTGTGGAAAAATTCTATTAGTTATGGATTCAAAAT
>JAJXZR010000009.1 GCA_021779915.1 bacterium | reverse complement strand
TTTTTCTTGCTTCTTTTATTTGTCCATAATTTCTGACAATTCGTTCTATCTCGGAAAAAACTTGTTCTTCTTTTGTTTCATCAAGCAAATCAAAGTCCAAGTCAACTGAGAAGCGTTCCAAGTTATAGAAAAGATAGGCTGCCGTGCCTCCTTTAAAACCGAGGTATGGAGAAAGATTGGTATTAGAATAAATATCTTTCAAAATTTGAAGCAAAATACTTTTATGAGTTGGTATGTTTAAGGTCATAAAATTATTTTTTGGAATTAAAGCTTTCGTAAATATCTTTTACTTTCTTATTCATCCTCTTATTGCCATAGATCGGTAATATTTCAAAAACCTTATCCCAGTCCAAGGGCGATAGATTATCGAAATGGTAATCCTTGTTGATGTAGAGAACGTCAAGAAAAGCTCTTTCCTTTGTAGCAATCGCACAATTATTTTCATTTTCCACGCCAACGGCATTATTTAACAAAATTTTCTTCATTTTTCGAAAAGAATATTTTTGGTTGTCACAAAAAATTTCTCTGGTTAAATACGAGGCCACGAAAATTTGGCTATAATGCTGAAAAGTTATTCCCGCTTCTCCTAACACCGTTTCAAAGCTAACATAGGCAGGAGTAAATATTCTTGAGGCTAATTCTGTTTTGCTGTAGTTCTTGTCTTTGGCATATATTCCACGACGGACACGAAAAAGCTCACCAGTTTTGACATAGTAGCTTAGTCTTGTTCTGGCAGTGAGATTTGATTCACCCCAAATCATGGCGATATCAGAAAAAGAAAACACTGTTTTATCTGAGCGTAAAATTGAAGAAAGATACTGACCTTTGTTCATATTAAGAACCTGATTATAGCTTAAAACTCATATACAGTTCCTATTATATTAAAAATGATCAATTTGTCAAATCTATTCCTTCCCAAAATACCCCTTATACTACTCAACAACCCTCTCAACCCCCTTTTTCAATCCTAGTCTCGGGCTTCCAGCCAAACAGATAATTACCCCTAACCGTAAAAAATAAACAAATTTCGGAAAGTGGATTAATATACTTTTAGAATCTTGTAATTTCCAGTTTCTTCAATTTTCTCGTATTTTTTCAATTCTTCCAGAGAGTTTTTGTCTAAAAGACTTTCTAGGTCGGGAGAGTCGAAGATGTATTGGACGTTGCTTTTTTGCAGAGACTCTTTGCTGGAAAGCAGTCCCAGATTGTTGATGGCAAAGGAGTTGCTGAGGTCGACTACGTAGGGGGAATCGTTAGGACTGACGAGAATATTTTTTAATCCGGGATTATTTTTTTCGAAGTCTTTAAATATGCCTACAATGTTTTGGTCATAGCAGAGATCATTTTGAGCACAGCGAAGTCCTTTATCAATATCAGAGGAGCCAAATTGGATTTTAAAATCAAAAAGAACCGCAGGTATTGAGCCAAGGACGAACATGACAGTCAAAAAATAAAATAAAATCGACCTTTTTTTTAATGAGAAGTAATAAAAAATCAAAAGATGAAGGACTAATATTCCAAAAGCGGTGAGTTTGTAAAGATTAAGATCGCCCATTGAGATTGAAATGATAAAAGGGATCAAAAAAGTAATAGGAAGGGCAAGAAAAAACAAAGGGTGGTCGGCAAGTGAAATTTTTCTCTTGATAAGACCTAATGTGATTATGAATAATATTATTATTTCAAGAAAAAAATCTTTAAAATATCTCATGGGAAATTGAGACAAGCGGGTTATTGTATTAAGTTCGTTAGGATATCCCCAGTTGTTAAAGTTTCGAAAAGAAACTAAATTATGGAATCCGCTATTCTCTTTGAAAAGGTTTGCAATCACTCCCCCAGTTAAAAAAATCCCTGTTGAAAGAAAGAAAAGAAAAGATAGCCCAACCAGAATATTCATTTTGGGGTTCTTGTTCCTGATCAAATTTAGAAGAATCGAAAAACCGACCAATCCTGCCATTAAAATCCCAAACAGTTCACTAATCAAGAAAAAGCCTATGAAAAGAGGAGCGAGAAACAAGAGAGAAAAGTTGAAATAATTTTTTTTCTTTAAGAATAATTCCTGTAAGAAAAATGTGAAGGCAACAGAAATCGGTAAGTTTATCCAGGTGATTCCTGCAAGAGAGAAAGCAAGGGGATAATTAAAAGGTCTTACGTATATCATTTCTCTCAAATAAGAATTTGAAAAAATGTCAAAAAGAAAAAAGGATCCCCCACAAAAAATAAGTAGAGTTGCTCCCAAAAGCGAATAAAATTTGTTGCTGCTCCACTGTTGGATTATTCCAAAAAACAACAAGAAACTGGCCATAAAAAACCCCAATTTCATTACATCCAGAGATTCCGACACAGTAAGTAAGGGAAAAATCAATTTTAGGGCGGAACCAACTATTTGTGTTCCGTAATGGTAGCTGTAAATGAATATTTGTTCCGGACTTAGAGGGTTTCGAAGAGGGAATATTCCGTTCTCCACAAAGAATTTGACTATTGGCCGATGAAGCCATTCATCAAGCAGGGCTATTTTGTAAATTTCTAGGAAAAAATTAAATAATGAGAAGAAAAGAACAGTAAAAACAGCCCAGTATTCCTTCAGAAAAGAAAGAAAGAATTTTTTCTTATCCCCCTTTCTATTCCAAACCCACTTGATGAAAAGAAAGAAAGAAAGAAAGAAATAGATTGTTGTAAAAATAGTGAGAACCAAGAGCTTGTCTGGAAGTACAAAAAGCAACAGAACTGAAAAGGCGGTATAGAAGGCGAGAGAGAGGAAGAACCCCAGAGCAAATCGAAGAAAAATATTAAGTTTTTCAATTCTGAAAAGTTTCAGAAGGAAAATTCCAATTCCAGAGATTCCTCCAAAAAAAATTAAGGCAAAAAATAGTTGGACAATAAAAGCAAAAAGCATAATTTACAAATGTTTTTTAAATAAGAAAAAAGATTTCAGCTTCATATACTTGTTGCGCATTTTCCAAAATTTCGAGGATTTTATTAAATTCAGCTCTAACTCTAGCTTTTTGACATTATCACTTAACTCTTCTAATCGATGGATTTTTGTGTTTTTGTTCAGTTCCCTGTACTCTTTGGGAAAGTATTTATTAATAATTTTATCCCGATCTTTTATGAATTCTGAATCTTGAAAATTTGACGAAAGACCGTTTGCTCCATATTGTGCAACTATTAAATTAATATATTCACGTTTGATATTTGTGTCATTAAACCATCTTATATTCAAAACATAGTCGGCTAAAGTTTTATATTTTATTTCAAATTTTCCAAATCGCTTGAAAATGCTCTTCTTAAAAAATATAGACTGATGACAAATGTTTTGATTCATAATTTTTAAAACAGAAAATTTTCCATCATAGATTTTTTCTGTTTCTCCCCATTGAACATTGCCGTAAATAACTTCTAGATCTAATCTTTTAATTTCTTCGGTAATTTTTTCCAAAATTTGTTTCGAATACAAAATATCATCGCTTCCCAGAAAGTAAATCCATTCGCCTTTTGCCAGATCAATTCCCTTGTTCATAGCATCATAAACGCCCTTGTCTTTCTCACTAACCCATCTTAATCTGCCCTTAAATTTTTCATCATAGTCTTTAATGATTTTTATCGTACTGTCTGTTGAAGCTCCATCAATAATGATTATTTCGTAGCTAGCATAAGTCTGCATTAACACAGAATCCAGTGCTTTTGACAGGGTTTTTGACGAATTGCAAGTGGGGATGATTATGGAAAATTTCATTTTAACTTTTTAAATCTAATTGCATACCAAATCTTCCTTACTGGTTGACGAAGAGGGCTGTTGAGTAATTTATAGCAATATTTTTTAGTAAATTTTTTGGGAGAGAAAATAGCAAATTTTATTTTTGATCCAAAATTATAAAGCAAAGGTAATGAGGTCTCTGTGACATTTATTGCTTTTTTAGCAGACTCTAATTTACTCTGGCTAATAATGTTTTTTACTATCTCGTTATAGTATGGTGATTTAATTATCTTTTTCCAATAAAGATCAGCAAAATCCGAGTTTGAATATTGTATTAACCATGGTTTTAAAACATAAGAAATTATTTTTGGATTAATTGCTATATCATAATAATTCAACTTTTCTTCCTTTTTTATATAATCTTTTATAGGTAAAGCTGTTGCTATATTGAAATAGTTCCATTTACGATCTAGCACAAATATTTCTTTTTCATCAAAGAGTAAATTTAAAATATCCTGATCATGACAATAGAAATCTCTATTCAATAATTCCTCCATTTTTTTCTTCTTAAGCTCAACATTAATATTTTTTATGTTAAATAATAAGACGCCAGAGCTAAAATACAGCTTTATTCTGTTGTCTGATAATTTTAAATATTTTTTATAATAATCCAGTCGTGTTCCTGAAAAATCACCGAATTCAATGTGGTATTCCCTAAGTGATTTCTGAAATGTTATCGAATCCCTTGAACCTGCAATTTGTTTTTCTTGCATTGGAATGTTATACAATTCGTAAATATCCGAAAGAACATATGAATCAGCGTCAAGATAAATAACCCTATTAAAATTTTTAAAAAGGTAGAGAATAGCAAGACGATAATAAGCAGCTTTTTTTATATGACGAGATTCTAACGCAGAGATAAAATATTTTTTCATATCAACAAAATGGATATGAATTTTTTTATTTTTATTAATTAGATCATAAAAAGCCTGCTTATTTTCAATACCCCCATCTAAAATATAAATGTAATAATCTACATTCATACGTACTTCATCAAGCAAAGAAGAAACTGTAACCCATAAATGAGGCTCGTAATTTTCATCACTTGCTAGACAAACTACTATGCAATTATCTTTAGGAGGTTTAGCTAAAGGCAATATTTTTCTTACATCATCAATCATTTCATTTTTTTTTTCGATTTTTTTAAATGGATATGGCATAGTTCTCTCATCAGCAAAAGGTTCTTCCATTTTTTTTATTATTAATTTTTTCAGAGAAATTACAATTTTTTCAGAGAATTTTTTTTCTTCATATTTGCTAAAATAAGAAATTATTTCATCTAATGATTTCCAATGTACTCTTGCTAAAAAATTAGTCTCATTATGGCTCAGTTCTCTAAAAAAATGTTTAATTACCATTTCTCTTTCATGAAGATGTCTATCTATATCTTCTTTTGTTTTTCCTGAAGATACTCCAGTCAATAAAAAGTTATTAAGAAGAACGTAAAGAAATTCAAATTTAAATTTTCCATGTGAATAAACTCTTAAAAAAAATTCCCAATCCGAAACTCTCTTGTATTGAGTGGAATATCCGCCCAAAAAATTGTATACTTTTTTGTGGTATATTGTACCTGGGTGTAATGGAGGAATAGATATATAAACACTTTCATCTATTGCTTCTGGCACAACAATATAGTTCTTTTCCCCGTCAATCATTCTAACAGAAGTAATAATTACATCAGCTTTTTTGTAGTTATTATTTGAAAATATTTCATATAACCCATAATGTGTGATCTGGTCATCGGCATTTAATATGTATATATAATCTCCAGAAGCCAAAGAAAGACCCTTGTTCATAGCCTCATAAATCCCTGAATCTTTCTCCGAAAGATAATAGTCAATATAGTCTCTGTATTTGCTAATTATTTTTAAAGTATTATCACCACTGTCACCATCAATGATGATATATTCTATATTATCATATTTTTGACGAATAACAGATAAGATACAATTTTCTATTGTCTTTTGACCATTACGGACAACAGTAATTACTGTTACAAGAGGTTTATCAAATAGACTATACTTAAATTTTCCCTTAGTACGCAGCCCTCCTTCCGTTTTTCTAGAATTATTTAATTTTGGATAGTAAATGTATTTAAAACAGGCATTGGCCACATCTGCTTTAGGAATTTTTCTAGATATGTTATGAAGTGTTGAAATATTTTGTTTCATTATTATATTTTCTTAATAAAATCAATGATTTTTTTCTTATCTTTTTGCCAACTTTTATAACCTTTTTGCATAAACGCATAAGTGTTTTTTTGTACCTTTTCAATATCTTTAAAATCAATCTCTTTGGGGTTTTCCAAATCAAACAGATATCCGGTCTTACCGTCTTCGATGTATTCATTCATTGTCGGATTATTCACGGCTACGACGGCTTTTCCCATAGCCATCGCTTCGAGGAATGACATTCCAATTCCCTCAAATTCTCTCGGTGCCACATAAATTCCTTTTTGTTTGATTAAATCCCACATTTCTTCTTTCGTATCAAACCAATCGGAATAGGTGATTTGAAATTTTTTCTCATCTTCTTTGCTTGGCTCAATAAATTTTTGATCCGGATCAACTGCCTTATGAAGGTGGATTTTAACTTTTCTGTTTTTAAAAAGTTTGACAACCTTATCAATGTTTATATATGTTAATCTTTGCCAAAAAAACACTTCACCTTTTCTTCCTGGTTGAAATTTTTGAACATCAGGGAAATACTGAACAAAAATCGATTCAAACCCCCAGTCTTTTAGTTTATTGTGTAAGGTTCTAGAGAAATTAGCAATTTTTAAAGTTTTGTACTGCTCCCAATATTCCAACTCTAGTCTACCAGATTGATCATTCATTGGAAAAAACAAAAGATTGTCATTTTTTATATTTTCTATTGTCTTTCGATCTGGTAAAGACTGCCAAAAGATAACACACAAATAGCTTTCATCAATAAATGATAAGTCCACAAATGGCTTGCCTTGCCAACTATCATCCAATATGATTTTCACATCATAAAATTGTTTCAGATAATCTGTAACAAAAGCAGAAGATTTTGTTTTGCTATGAAATGAATGATCTACAAAAACAATTTTTTTCGATTTCAAATTTATTTTTCTTTTCTTTCTCGGTTTGAATTTTCCAAGATAATTTTTAAAAGCCAACAATTTAACCTTGGCTTCTTGTGTTGCTTTCATGGGTGTCTTTGTCAATCTCCACGATTTCACCGCAATTTTTCTGCGATAACTTTCTTTGGGAATGATTACTCCTGCCAATTTTTTTAACTTTAAAATTGACTTCCATTCACGTGAAGCATAGACTCTCTCAAGTTCCGTCTTAACTGAAGACAATTCCGAATTCCTCGACTCAAGTTCCGTCTTAACTGAAGACAATTCCGAATTCCTCGACTCAAGTTCCGTCTTAGTAGCTCTTAGCTCATCTTTTGTTGAGTTAAGTTCCATTTCCTTGGCTAATAATGGATTTGTCAAAGATATTGGCGATTCTTTATATTTATCTTTATAACCGTATGGGATATTTATTATTTTCTCGTAATCATTTTTTTCTATATATTTCCAATATTCTAAAACTAGTTTTTGTAATACAATTTTTTTATCCAAAGTCAAATTAAATAAAGAACTCTTGGCTATATTTTTTTTATCTATTTTTAGATGGGAAAAATGGAAAAAAACTAATCTTTTATCTCCTATAAAATAAGAACTATTTTTATATTCAATTGGATGTTCATGATAGTTCCAATGGGCTACATTGTAACCTTGGTTTCTATATATTCCTACATACTTAAAAAATATTGGGGCAAAATCTAAAATTTTTTGATCCACAAACATATGCTCGCTTTGGCGATTATAACCATAGTCAAAAAGCTTTTTCTTGTGCCAATCTAAAAATTGAAATGCATTTTTATCATTTCTTAAGGCATAAAACCCGCCATTATACATACCAGAAAGGGCATATAGCTTTTCAATACTATAATCAGAAATTTTATTGTATGTTTGATAATCTTTTAAATGGGGAGTTATAGCGACACTTACATCAAGGTTGTCATCAAAGTAATCAAAAATTTCATTTAGGGAAGAATAAACATATATATCCGTATCTAAAAAAACAAGTTTGTTAATCTCGTTATGTTTTTTAAGTAACCATTCCATAAAAAATGGTTTAAGCACGTTCGATAATTCAAACGCTGAATATTTTTCAATCAATTCATTTATTTTTGGAATGGCAAGCTCAGATAAAAAAACTGGTTTAAAACGAAATCTTTCTACAATTTCTTTGTATTTTTTATCATAATCAACAACCAAAACATAATGTGGCTCGTTGTGACCAACTTTTTTCAATGACTCACTTAAAGTACCAGCGTAAGCTAAATAGTTTACAGTGCAAATTGAACAAAAAGCATTATTTTTTTGCGTATACATAAAAATTTCATTTTTACTAAACATCTGATTTTACTATTTAAATTAAACCTTATACAGTTTTTTACTTATATTCACTTTATAATCAACTCTGTGTCTTTTTAATTTTTCCTAACCTCCAGTAATGATTGATTTTAAAAATTCCATGTTGGTTCTCCTCCATCGAATGAATTTTTAATAAATTTTCTTTATCCCTAAAGTCATATGGCACTATACATTCCCAATTATAAACTCCAATTGAAAAAAAATAGTCCCCTGAATAAAAAGGATTATTAGAAATTATAAAATCAATATAGCCTTTTCCTTTTAACTCCTCAATAATAAATTTAGATGTTTTAGTATTCGGTCCCGTTATTGGACTTATATCATGCCTGCCTACTGTTATCCCAAAAGTTGGTTTCTTTAGTTTTTGTGGGATACTAAAATAAATTCTTGTTATAATGTCATCTCCTGTCCTAAAAACATTTTTCACTTTTCCGTTTTTATCCAAAAACTCTACTTTGGTGATTTCGGCGATTTTGGGCTTGGGTTTTTCGATTTTTTCGATTGGATCGGTTGTGGATGTGATGGATGCGGATGAGTTGGGGGAGGATGAACCGTCGCCTCTATGGATTTTATTGGCCTCTTTTTCGGCTTTTAATCTTAATCTTCTTTCTTCGTTGAATAATCTTTTTTCTTCGTCGCTCATATTCTGATAAATATATTTGTTTCCCACTTTTTCCGGATCGCCAATCATTACTACTTTGCCACTTCTAAGGAGCATGGCGCGGTCGCAGTAGCGTTGGACGGTCGCGATGTCGTGGGTGACGAGGATGACGGTTTTGCCGGCGTCTTTGTATTTGTTGAATTCTTCCATACACTTTCCTTGGAAGTTGCTGTCACCGACGGCTAGGACTTCGTCCATGAGGAGAATGTCTCGGTTGGCGTGGATGGCGACGGAGAAGGCGAGTCTAACCTGCATTCCGCTGGAATAGTTCTTGACTTTTTGGTCAATGAAGCGTTTTAGTTCTGAGAAAGCCACGATATCGTCGAATTTTCCGTCGATTTGTTTTTTAGTAAGGCCGAGAACGGAGGCGTTTAAATAAACATTGTCGCGTCCGGATAGTTCGGGATTGAAGCCGATTCCCAATTCCAAGAAGGGGGAGATGAGACCGTTTATTTTCACCTCGCCTTTGTCTGGATTGTAAATTCCGGCCAGGATTTTGAGAAGAGTGGATTTTCCGCTACCATTTCTTCCGATGATGCCAAAAAATTCTCCTTTTTCCACTTCAAAAGAAACATTCGAAAGCGCCTCAAACTTCTCATACCCTTTATTTTTCTTTAAAACATTAACAAAAGCCCCCCGCAAAGTGCTGTTTTTTTCCTTGGGGATTTTGAAAGTTTTAGAAATGTTTTGGACACTGATGGCGATTTTGGACACTTTTTGGAATTAATTTTGAATTTCTAATTTTGAATTTCGAATCAATTTTTAATGACAGAATGAATGAATTTCGAAACTTTACTTTATTTTTTTTGAAATAAAATCAGAAGCCTATTTAAGGCTTACAGCCAAAAGCTTTCAAACTATCAAACTTTCGCTTATATTCTTCCACTAAAGCTTTCTGATCTTTATTGGCTTGTTCTGTGGCTTTTTCAATTATTTTCTTTTTTTCAACGTCGGAAAGATCAAAAAAACTAATATCAGGTTTTTTCTTGGTTGCTCGAAAAAAATGGGTAATGGTCTTTAGCATAATTTGTCGTTTAATGATTTAAAGGAATACTTCATTTTTATTTTTTTATCAATATCTTGAACGTTAGAAAAAACATTTTTTATTCCATTTTCAAAATTTTTTTCAACCACAAAAATATCGACTTTTTCGCCAAATTTTTTCTTAAATTTGTTAACGTTTTCCCTTGAAATAAAAAACGATTTTACAAAAGAATCTTTTGGTATTTTTCGACCTTCTACTATTTCTCTTTTTTTAGTAAATTCCCAAGCAATAAAAGGATCTTGATAAACATAAAAAATACCAATTTTTCTGTTTTTAGCAAGAGATCTTTCGATATTTCTTAAAGAAGCGGAATAGTTCGCTAAGGTACCATCTAAAATGACATTTTGTTTGTTTTTTAAAACCGAATCATAAATTTTTTCAACTCCCAAAGAAGATGCTCCTTGGAACAAAAAAGAATTTCCACCATCATATTTAGGTAGCATTTCTCGTATATCATCGGGGTCTATTCTTACAGTATCTAAAAGCAGATCAACCATAGCTTTTGAAAATTCAGTTTTGCCTGCCCCAGGAGAACCAGCCATAAAAATAGAAAAAGGATTCTCTTTTGAAGGAAACTTATCCAATCCAGCAAACCTCTCAATCAAGAGCTTTTTATTCTCTTTGACAAAGATTTTTGCCCTCTCTGAAACGTCTTCTTTCATAGTTTAACTGTACCAGCTTTTTTCCAAATTACAAGATAACTATAGATTAATAATCCCAAAAAACTCCCCTTTTCTCACTTCAAAAGAAACATTCGAAAGCGCCTCAAACCTCTCATACCCTTTATTTTTCTTTAAAACATTAACAAAATCCCCCCGTAAAGTGCTGTTTTTTTCCTTGGGGATTTTGAAAGTCTTGGAGATGTTTTGGACGGAAATGGCGATTTTGGACACAAGGCTATTCTAATATTTTAATTTAAAACTTCCCAATATCCTCCTATAGTGACCATGGGTATAGGTATTCTTTATGAAGCAAGTCACCTTCTAAGGCCGTAACATAATAAGTATCCACGCTATATTTTTCTTGAAAATATTTTATAGCCGAAGGATTAAATTTGTTGAAATTTATCTTTGCTTCAATGGGTAATAGCGAATTATTTTTTCGTACAATAAAATCTATTTCTTTTTTATCTTTTGTGCGCCAATAAAGTATGGTGTCTTTATCATATTTTTTTACTAATTCGGAAAAAATTCCAGTTTCAAATACGTTTCCAATAATCTCTTTCTGCAAATTCTTAAGCCACAACATCTGCATAAGACCGGTATCATAAAAAAATATTTTTGGGACTTTAAATAGCTCCGACCTAATATTTCCGCTATACGGATGCACAAGCTTAATTATGTATGTATTTTCCATAATAAAAAGATAGCGCTCCACTGTTGGTTTAGCTATTCTGCAAGTATTTGATAGTTCACTGACATTTAATAAATTTCCACTCTGCGAAGCTAGAACTTCCAGCAGTTTATTAAATTTTTCTATATCTTTTATTTCAGCAAGATCCCTGATGTCCTTACGCACATAAGTATCAACTATTTGTTGTAAATATTTTTCCTTCTTTTCCTTTTCTCTAGTTAAAACGATTTTTGGATATCCACCAAAAAGTATATACTCCTTGAAAAGTTTTTTTAATTCATCTATTTTTCTTTGAGTAAAAACCTGGTCTTTACTAAAAGGATAGCCTTTAAACAAAAGAAATTCCTCAAAAGACAAACTAAAAATTTCAAAGTTGACAGTTCTGCCAACTAATGAATCGCTAAATTTATTTTTTATTTCAAAACTGGAAGATCCTGAAACTATAAGTTTTATATCTTTGTGATGGTCTGAAACCAATTTTAAAAATGAAGACGGATGCTTTAGATATTGGATTTCATCAATAAACACATATATTTTTTTCTTGGAATTTTTTTTATCCCCATTTTTGTCCAAGAAACCTTCTTCAGCAAGAAGATTGAGAAAGCTTTCTACTCCTAAATCAAGGATAGCAACATATCTAGAGTCTTCAAGGTCAATATAAAAAACTTGTTTGTCCTCTTTTTCAAGTAGTTCCTTGAAATAATACAAAAGATGAGTTTTGCCCACCTGTCTAGCTCCATGTAAAACAACAATATCTTCGGTGGTTAGATACTTTTTTATTTCTTTTGCCACCTGCCTCTCATAAAGCATTTTAAGATTTATTATAATTTATACTGTGATTATAGTCGAACTTAAATATATGTCAAGTATAATTTAAGTTAGTTATAATTTCGAAACTTTTTTGTTTAAATCATTAAATTGTTAGAAATTCTGTCATTGAATATTCATTCAAAATTTGAAATTCGAAATTAACTTTAAATATTCTCCGCCACTTTTTTCTCGGCTTTTTGGTAGTAAAGAATGCTGAGGAAGAAAATTATTATAACGACAACAGTAAAGAGCGCCAGCTCCCACAAAGGGGCGTAGTGGTTCTCAGTGAGAGCCATTTTGACAAAGTGGATGATGAAACCGATGGGGTTGAGGAGAAGGATTTGGTGGTATTTTTGGGGCAGAGTGTCAAGGGGGTAGATGATAGGCGAAGCGTAGAAAAGCGCCGATGAGGCTACTTCCCAAATTTGGGAAAGGTCGCGAAAGCGGACGTAGAGCGGAGCGGCAATGAAGGCGAAAGATAAAATCAGAATATAGGTTAGGAAAATGTAAAAAAAGAACATCAGAATGGGAAGAAATCCCGGCCAAAATCGGTACCAAGCGAAAAAAGCGGCGATGACAAAAAGATTCATTAGGAAAATGAGGAGGGAGTTGAGCGTGGAGGCCACAATGATGGTCCAGCGAGGAACGTATATTTTGGTAACCAGCATTGATTTGGCAACTAACGAATTGAGTCCGGCAGAAGTTCCCTCAGCAAAGAAAGTGAAGAGCATAATAGAGGTTATGAGCTGAAGGGAAAAGTGTTGAGTTCCGTTGTTACGAGGGTTGAAAATAGAAGAGAAAACGAAATTGAGGATGAGAAACATCAAAAGAGGCTTGAGGATTGCCCAGACATATCCGAGGAAAGATCCATGATAGCGAAGTTTAAAATCCGTCCGCGCCAGGGACCAGACCAATTCCAGATGATTTTCGTGTTTCTTGACCATTTAAGGGTTTTTATAGATAACAAAAAAAGTATAGGAGATAAATTTGAAAAATAAAATAAACAAAGGAACAATAGCGTGAGAATCTTGATCTGAAGCACTGTACGCCTGTGTCATCCTTGCGAAAGCAAGGATCTAGGAGAACAAAATTGTTCTAATTGACCTAATTATACTAATTAACCTAAAAAAGCACCAACTAAATAAAATTCCAAATTACAAGAAACAAATTACAAACAAGATACAATTTTCCAAATTCAAAAAATTTAAACCACGTGTCATCCCGGTCCCCGAGCCGGGATCCAGGAGAACAGTATTAGTCTCATAAAATATCCTTTTGCTTATTTTCTTAACAATAGAAGAAAAAATAACATTCTAAAAGTCTAACAAAGTCTTACTTTCCTGGATCCCGGGTCAAGCCCGGGATGACACGAAAGAGTAATGGATGACACATGCAACAAGGATTTAGGTAGAAGAATTTACTGCCTTAGTAATACTTTTTATAAATGAGGAGAGTTGAAATGATAAGGGAAAGGAGAATGAGCAGCCAGAGGAAATATTTCTTGCGGATTAGGCTTCCTAAAGCCGGTAAACTGAAAAACAGAAATGGCAGGATAGGTGTGAAATAGCGTCCTTGAATGCCGATTATGATGTCTCCTCCAATTTTATTCTTGGAAGTAAAAGTCAAATAGTTGATAAAAAAGATAATAAGGCTAGTGATGAAAAAAATACCGAAATTAATCAAGAAAAAAATACCTTTGCCACTTTGCAAATTATCCTTCTTGAATTTTTTAAACTCGCCCGAAGCGATTATTCCTATGAGAATAAGATAGGAAAAGGCGGTGAAAAAATAGGGATTGACTTTGTACCAGCCCAGAACCCCGTAGGATTCGATGAAATAGTTGTAGAAACTGTCAATAAAGATAGTTTTAAAAACGGTGAAAAGAAAAATGAAGGGATGGGATAGAACGTAAAGGAGTTGAGCGTGGAAAGCTTCTTTTGGAGCCAGGATGCTGACTTGAATATTTTTAGTGGCGTAAAGCCAGACCGAAAGAGCGATCGCGACTGAAAAGAAAATTTCCAAAAAAACAAGAAAATACTTTTTTTTGTTTTTAAACTTTTCTTGAGGAATAAGGAAATAGAGGAAAATGATGGGAAAATAAGCCAATTTAGAAAGACTAAGAAGAATCCCCAACAGAATAGTCAGCGCAATATTCCTCTTGTTTATTTGGAGAATGTTTTTATTGTAGGCGAGATTGAAAACATAAGCGATGAACAAGAAAGACATGCCAATGACAAATCCGTCCGCGCTCCAGGCAGTAGCTCCTTGCAGGGCGATGGGGGCAAGAGCGATGAGGGCTAGGGTTTTTTTAAATCCCGGAGTAATTTTGAGGGCAAAATAAATGAGAGCAAGATAAACAAAAAGGTTTAAAATTCGGCCTAGATAGAAAATGAGTGAAAGGTTGAAGTGTAGAATTTTTCCTAGAAGAACGGCAACAATTTGAGATAAATAGGGAAAAGGAGGATAAGGGCAAGAGGATCCGACAAAGTCAGTTCTTTCCTGATTTATTTTAAGAGTGCTGTTTTTGGCAAAAGTTTTTTGGAAATTAAAATCTTTGTTTTTGTCCCGAACATCAAAAAAAGAACTGTTTTCGAAGAAAGTTTGGAGGTTCTGAGGCAGATTATGGACGCAATTGTTCGCGCTTATCAATTTTCCCTCCGACAGCTCAAAAGACCTCTCGAGATGAGCCATCTCATCTGGCGATTGAAAGGGCGGAACCAAAAAAACCATGATTAAACCGAAAATGGTGCCGAAAAGAAGGAAGATTTTGGGGAAAGAAGGGAACATGGGTTGAAAATTGTTCTAATTAATCTAATTATACTAATTAACCTAAAAAAGCACTAATTTGATAAAATTCCAAGAGACAAGAAACAAATTACCCGCCTACCGGCAGGCAGGCAAACAAATTCAAAATTATAAAGTTTAAACAATGCCCTTCTAGAGTGTCATTCTCGGCGTGTCGACCGGGGATCCAGGAGGATTATATTAGACTAATAAAATATTACTTTCCTGGATCCTCGCTTTCGCAAGGATGACACGTGGTTTTAATTTTGGATTTTGTCATTGATTCGTCATTCGTCATTTGAAGTTCGTCATTATATCAAACATATCTCACCTCTCCCTCTTTAATCGCCAAGGTGAAATCTTCTCTTTTCTTGGTAAGATTGGGATTATAATAAGGATCGTTTTTAATTGTTTCTTGCCATTTTTCGAACATATATTTTCTTTCTGCGACCACTCTTTGCCATTCTTTAGGATCTTTTTTCTTGAGCTCTTCATCATCTCCTCGACTCAGAGATTCAAAATGGTAAAGCTCGGCATAAGGCGTGTAGACAACCAAAAAATCTTTTTCACGGAGCTTCAGACAGTAGTCTATGTCATTAAAGGCCACCTTAAGGTTTTTTTCGTCAAAACCGCCGACTTTGAGGAATAAATCTCTTTTAGTGAGGAGGCAAGCTCCCGTGACAGCGGAATAGTTTTTAATCACGTTGATTTGGCTCATATATCCTTCCGAAAGGCGAGGGAAATATTTGAAAGCGTGCCCCGCAACGCCCATCCCGAGGACAACCCCGGCATGTTGGACGGTTTCATTGGGGAAGATCAATTTGGCTCCGACCGCGCCCACTTCTTCTCTTTGAATGTGCTCCACCATGGCAGAAAGCCACTCTTTGTTGATAACTTTCGTGTCATTGTTAAGAAAAAGAAGAAAGTCTGCCTGTGTTTCTCTTGCTGCAAAGTTGTTAATAGCTGAGAAATTAAAATGTTTTTGGTAGTGCAAGAGCCTTATTTTAGGATTTTTCTTAATATTTTTGAGATATTTTTTGGTTTCTTCTCTTTCGCTTTGGTTGTTAACAAGCAGAATTTCATAATGTGCGTAAGAAGTTTTGTTAAGGATACTTTCTACACATTTCTTTAAAACCCGAGCTTGGTCTCTAAAAGGTATAATGATTGCAACTTTGTAATTTTTAAGAATTTTTCTTTTGATGCGAAATCTTCCAGGAGAAAGTCCTCCCAGGACTTCGCCTCGAATTGCATTTCTTTGGAGATAATCTTTCAAAGCCCTTATAGAGGCATTTACCGCATAGTTTTTGGAAGAAAGTCCGATGGAAGTGGAAGTGTCCAGTTTTCTCCAATGATAAAGGATTTTAGGAATATGCAGAATTTTTTTTGCGTCTGTTTTTTCAATGAACCGCAGAAGCAAGTCGTAATCCTGCGAGCCCTCAAAGCCTTTTTGAAAACCGGAAATAGCGTCAATAATTGATTTTCGATAGAATCCTAAATGGGAGACATAAGGCATGGAAAGAAGAAGATCAGGCGACCAGTCGGGCTTGAAGAAAGGTTCAATCCTGTTTCCTTTCAAGTCCAGCTTGTCTTCGTCGCTATAAATCAAGTCTAGTTGGGGATTTTTGTTTAAGGCTTTGATATTTTCAAAAAGAGCATTAGGAGCCAATTCATCGTCGTTATCCAGGAGAGTGATAAATTCCCCAGTAGCCATTTTAAGAGCCTGGTTCGAAGCCCCAGATATATGAAGATTTTTTTTGCCAAAACGAATTTTAATTTTTTGATTGTCTAGCTTTTCCCATTTTTCTAAGCATCTTAAGGTAGCTTTGTTGGTCGAGGCATCGTCATAAAGACAAAGTTCCCAGTTGGAGTAGGTTTGACTAATAACTGATTTGATGCATTTGTTAAGCCATTTAGGGTTTACATTATAAACGGGTGTGATGATGGATACCTTCGGTTTAAAATGAAAATTTTCTATTTCCTTTGCGGTTTTTTCAATATTTCGATTTTCGATATGTTCGATCCAATAGCGATAATCCTCCTTTGAGATGGTTCTTTTCTGAAAATAGCGCCTGCCATAAACGACGAATTTAAGGGAATATCTAACAAATTCTCCTATCCCTTTAGTTTTGAGTACAAAAAAAGCTTTGCGGCTAAGGGAAGTGAAGCTTTTTAAGCGAATAGTTTTGATTTTAGAAAGGCGATCGGACATAGGTATTGATTAATTTCCAAAATCGATTTAAATAATTTGACAATAAATACTTCTCTTGTATAAGTATAAGGAATAAAATTCACTTAAGACAAATAGAAATCCTTTGCCTATTTATTTTGGGGAAGGGTTTTTAATTCGTTTCGAGTTTATTATACAGTGTTAAATATTGTTATGGCAAAAGAACAAGACAAGAAAAAAGTTGATTTGAAGGTAAAAACCCAAAAGGCCTCCCCTAAGAGCGTTAAGGAATCAAAGGTGGGAAAAGTGAAGGGTTTAGTGGTGAGCGATAAGATGGACAAAACGATTGTTGTGGCTGTAGATACCTTAAAGAAGCATCCTAAATACCACAAGAGATATGTCTCGACTAAAAAATATAAGGTTCACGATCCAAAAAATCAGTTCAAGAAGGGGGACGAAGTGACTTTTGTTAGCACCAAACCTATAAGCAAAGATAAGAAGTGGAAAGTAGTATATTAGTTTGGAAAGTTTAGAAAGTAGAAAGTCAAAAGTTAAAAGATTAGCATTGTTTCTATTTTCTATTTTTAGTTTTCAAAGTAAATTTTGAAAATTGAAAATTGAAAATTGAAAATTATATCTATGATTCAAGCAGAAACCAGACTAAGTGTAGCGGACAATTCGGGAGCCAAACTGATTGAATGTTTCAGAGTGCTCGGAGGAACCAGAAGAAGATACGCTCGGATCGGAGATGTTGTCGTAGCTTCTGTGAAGAGTGCAGAACCTAGATGCACAGTGAAGAAAAAAGACGTTGTAAAGGCGGTTATCGTTCGCCAGAAAAGTCCTTTCAGAAGAAAAGATGGATCTTATATTCGTTTTTCAGAAAATGCGGCTGTTATAATTGATGGGAAAGAACCAAAGGGAACCCGAATTTTCGGTCCCATCCCGAGAGAACTTCGCGACAGAGGCTATAAAAAGATAGTTTCTTTAGCGCCAGAAGTACTCTAAGTAATTTTTAATTTGAAATTTTTAATATGAAGATTCATAAGGGTGACAGAATAGTGGTATTAAGTGGAAAGGACAAGGGAGTCCAGGGAGAAGTTTTGCAATGCGCACCGAAAGTGGGAAAGGTTTTAGTTGAAGGAGTTGGTCTTATCAGAAAACATATTAAAGCAGAGAAAGATAAGAAAGGAGTAAAAGTCGGTCAGAGAATTGAGCTTCCGACTTTTGTGAATGTTTCCAAAGTGAAACTGATCTGTCCTCTTTGTAAAAAAGCAACAAGAGTTGGGTATGAAGTTGCTAAAGAAGGCAAGAAAAGAGTATGTAAAAAGTGTAAGAAAAACATTGATGACAAAGAATAAACAAACCATTGCTACCAATCCTAATTTTAAGGTGAAATACGAAGCAATTCTTCCTGAACTTAAGAAGAATTTTGGTTTTTCCAATAATATGGAAGCTCCTATAATTGAAAAGATTGTTGTCAATGTGGGTATTGGTTCTACACCTTCCAATGAAGTGGTTGAAAGCATCAAGGAAGATTTGAAAAAGATTACCGGTCAGAGCCCTGTTTTTACGGTTGCCAAGAAAGCAATTTCGGGACTTAAAGTGAGAGAAGGTCAGAAAGTTGGAATAAAGGTGACTTTGCGAGGGAAAAGAATGTGGGAATTTCTTGAAAGAATGATTGTTTCGGCTCTTCCCAGAGTTAAAGACTTCCAAGGAGTATCTCTTTCCAGTTTTGATACAAGTGGTAGTTGTTCGGTTGGATTTAAGGAACATATCGTTTTTCCTGAAATCAATGCTGATGAGGTGAAGAACATTTTTGGACTTCAGGTTTGTATTGTGATAAAAAGGGGGAACAAAGAGAGTGGGAAAGCTTTGCTTGTGGGAATGGGCTTTCCGATTTCTAAGGATAAATAATAAGTTTTAATTTTCTAAAGTGGCTCGAACAGCATTAATCGTCAAAGCGTCAAGAAAACCGAAATATAAGACCAGAACTATCAGAAGGTGCTGGCGTTGTGGTCGTATTCATGGGTATATGAGAATGTTTGGTATTTGTCGAATTTGCTTTAGAGAATTAGCCAACGAAGGAGAAATGCCAGGTATTAACAAAGCGAGCTGGTAGAAGATAATGCAAAATTTAAAATGCAAAATGCAAAATTAAGGAGTCGCCTGTGGCGACAATTGATTAGATGTGAGCGAAAGCTCACTCCAAAATTTTTCATTTTTCACTTTTAATTTTAAATTATTTGCCGTGGATCCAATTGCAGATATGTTAACCAGAATTAGAAATGCCAACTCTAGAAAGAAAGAGAGCACGTCTATGCCTTATTCTAAAATAAAGAACGAGATTGCTTCTTTGCTTCAAAAGAATGGTTATTTAGCGAAAGTTGAGATAAAAGAAGCCCCTGATAAGAAGAAAACTCTGACTTTGTCATTAAGATATGACGAAGGAGAGCCAGTAATTGATGGAATAAAAAGAATCAGCAAAACAGGACAGAGGATTTACAGCGATTCTAAAAATTTTGAAAGATACGGTGGAAGAAGAGGAATGATTGTTGTTTCCACCTCCAAGGGAATTATGTCGCATTTCAGAGCCAGAAAAGAGAATCTCGGAGGAGAAGTAGTGTGCACGATATACTAATGAGTTCATAAAGTTCATAAAGTTCATAAAGTTCATAAAGTTCATAAAGTTCATAAAGTTCATAAAGTTCATAAAGTTCATAAATAACTCTTAGGTGAGTATATTCCTTTTAACTTTACAAACTTTATAAACTTTCTAACTTTTAACTTATTTCTATGTCCAGAGTTGGAAAAAAAATTATTGAGGTGCCGGATGGAGTGGATATTCAGATTGAAGCGGTTTCCCCTGAAAGTAACAAATTGAAAGTAAAAGGTCCTAAGGGAGAATTGGAATTTGTTTTTCCTAATTCAGTTAGTTTTATTCAAAAAGAAAAAGAATTTTCGGTTGTCCCAAATCCAAAGTTTAAGAAATCCAAAGCCATGTGGGGAACCGCAAGAGCGGTTCTTAATAATATGGTGGAAGGGGTGACGAAAGGTTTTGAGAAAAAACTGGAATTACAAGGAACTGGATACAAAGTCAATCTTCAAGGCAAAAAATTAGTGTTGGACGTTGGATATTCCAATTCAGTTAATTTTGAAATTCCCGCGCAAATCGAAGCAGAAGTAGAAAAGAACATTATTACCGTAAGAGGTATTGACAAACAACTAGTAGGGGAAACAGCCGCCCTTATTCGTAAAGTGAGAAAAGTCGAGCCTTACAAAGGCAAAGGCATCCGCTATGTGGGCGAATATGTCAGGAGAAAAGAAGGAAAGAAAGCAGTGGGAGAATCATCCTAAAGTAATACATAATGTATTTCGTTCTCAATAAAAAAAGATCACTTTCGGGTGGTCTTTTTTGTTTTTAGATTACCGTTTTAAAATTGTAAATTGAAAATTAATTCCTCTATCTATTCATCTTTGCATTATTTTTGAGCTCTGCTAGTAATATTCTTGCTGGTCTTTCCCAGTTGAAGTCTTTGGAGCGATTGATGGCTCTGACTCGCAGTTCTTCCTTCCGAACTTCGTCAATCAGCATTCTATTCATTGATTGAATGAGCTCGTCTTCTCTTTCGGGATGAAAATAGGAAATGGCCGATCCGGCTACTTCCTTGATAGGTCCGATTGAGGAGGCGAGTACGGGAACTCCGCATGCCATGGCTTCAAGGACGGTAAGACCAAATCCTTCGTAAAGAGAAGGAAACACAAAGAAATCTGCTCCATTATAAAATTGAATCAATTCTTCATCGCTGAGCCTGCCAGTAAATCTCACTCTTGAAGCTATTCCTAGGCTGGATACAATGTTCCTGACATCATCAAGAAGAGGGCTGTTAACTTCAGGTGGCTCTCCGCCAAGAACCAAAATTTTATTCTTGAGATTGTTTTTGTAGTACTGGATTAGTTTGGCAAAAGATTTGAGAAGGAGTGGGACATTTTTGCGGATTTCGAAACCGCCTACGTAGAAAATATAAGGGCTATTGATGCCAAATTTTTCTAAAGTTCTTCTCATTTTTTGGTCATTTCTCTCTAGTGGTCTGAATATTGACGAAACGCCTCCCCCGATCACTTTGATCTGATCGAGTGGGATATCAAGATATTTCTTTATTTCCTGTCTGGAAAATTCTGAAACAGTCAAAACTTTTTTGGCCATTCTGACAGCATCATAAGTTTGGTTAGCATAGATTCTACGACGAAAATTGTAAAGATAAGTGGATGCCAAAACTTTCCAAATTACATCATGAAGAAGCACTACATTCGGGATAGTTTTAAATCGGGTAGCAGAATTATAAGGGGAGAAAAAAACGTCTAATTTATCTTTTTCGGCTTCCCGGGCAATAGTTATTCTTTCCCAAAAAGTCTGTTTGACTAGATCTTCTCTTTTGTAGAAGTGGGAAGATATTACTTTACAACGAAAATTGGCCGGAAGTTTTAGGTCGGGACGTTTGTCTAGGTAGAGGAGATAAGTGTTCTCTTTATCAATTTTAGCAATCTCTTCCAAGAGACTTCGAGTGACCCTCCCGATGCCGGTGTCGCTTTTTCGCAGGAACAGTGCGTTTACCCCGATTCGAAGCATGGATGATTTTGGTTAATGTTTTATACTTTAACAATAACACAGTTTATTTTTCAAAGACAAAAAATAAAAATTTTTAAATTTTGTTTATTAAAGATATCATTACCGAGAAGTTATTTAGCCTATGAAAAATAAATATAGAGTTAATTTGCAAGGTCGATTTTTTCGAGCCGGTGTGTTTTTGGTGGCAGTCTTTTTGTTTTGTTTTGTTTGTAGTTGCGCAACCATTCGATCGGTTGATGCACAAGATAACTCCAATAGTAACGGTGTTAATGCAGGCGTAAATTCAAACTCAAATCAAAACAATAATTCCAGCTCATTCAATGCGGATCAAAATTCTACCAGTCAACTTGACAGCACTAAGACCATAGAGCAGAAACAACAAGATTTATCAGTTATTGAAGAAAAGATCAAAACTTACGAAAAACTGTTGGAAGTAAAAAGAGGTCAGCAAGCCACTCTTTCTAACCAAATGGACATAATTGACAGTCAAATTGAGGAAACTAAGCAAGAAATACAAAAATACGAAAAGGATATTAGTCTTTTAGAGTCACAAATCGAACAAATTGACCTGGATATTGCCGATAAAAATAAATTGATTGAAGCGAAGGAAAATGCACTTAGGATATTGATTAACGATCTCTATCGCAAAGATGATCGAGGAATAATAGAGATACTGCTTTCTTATTCGGGAATATCTTCCTTTGTCCAGGAAATTGCCTATACGGAGCAAGCC
>JAJXZR010000036.1 GCA_021779915.1 bacterium | reverse complement strand
CCCAGTTGAAAAAGGCATTGATTTTTTGGGGCACGTAATTTTCAAAAATTTTACCCTGCTTCGAAAAAGCAACAAAGAAGCTTTTCGCAAAAAACTAAAGAAACTCAAAAAAGGCTTGGGGCAAAATAAAGTCAGTGAAGAAGAAATGAGGCGTTCTATCACTTCTTGGCTCGCACACGCCCAATTCAGCGATACCTTTCGCTTGCGAAAAAGAATGATTGGACTCTCCATCAAAGCGGAAAATCAAAAAACCATCAAAAAAATTATTTCTGTTTTGAAGGAAGATTTCCAGAGGCAAGCCCGTGAGTCATCCGTCCAACTTGGTCTATTTGATATTCCTGAAAAACAAAAGCGCGATCGCCGATAATTTTCTTTCGCCAAGCGAGGCGCATAAATTCTCGCAACGTTTCCAATCTCAGATTAAATCCGCGAAGCAAGAGATGTCTTTCTCCTTTGGGGGAATATTGAATTAAAATAATCTGCTCCAAAACATCAAATCCGATATTCAAAATCCTGTCTCCCAAGGTAAATTTATATTTCTGAGGAAACCTTCCCACTTTGTCAATCAGCCAGTCAAGATACTCATTATATTTTTTTCTGATTTCAAGCGAAGTTACGTCTTTCATGTCTTTTGATTTTCGTTTTATTTTTATTTTATAATTTTTTTAGAATTCATCTATTATACTGACGCAATGTGGGGGTAGCTTAGTGCGAGTCTTGAATTGTCACTCAAGAACTCGGGGGTGCAATTCCCCTTACCTCCACATTTGAAGATGTGAAATTGAAGATGTGAAATTTGACAAATTTTTAAATAATTATATCCTCTATTTGAGTGACAATTCAGGATCTTACACTAAGTTGAGTTCTGTCAAAAAATCCCGATTTTTCGGGATTTTTTGTTTTTGGTTTGAAAAATAAAAAATAAACCCGCAGTTTATCCTATTTTTTTCAGGTAAGTGGTAAAGGGGTAAAGGATGGAAGAGTTAACCCCTCACCATAGGCGAGGGGAAAGAAACTACCGAAAGAAAGCACACCGGAACCCGACGGAGGGCCGAACGAATCCCCCGGGGTACTGTCCAAATACAGCGTAAACAAGCCCGCGCCCCCGCCATGGCCCCAAGAGCCCCCACGAAGGAAAGCGTAAAGCGTATTATCGGTGTCGGAGCTCGGACTATACGTGTAGATCTGACCCATATTCTGACCGGAATTCCAAGTTGGCTTGGAAGGCCTCGTTTGTGCATAAGAAAGGGAACCGTAGTTGTCAAGAGTCGTGAGTTCGCTCCAACCCCAGCCATTGCTTCGGTCAGTGGTGTGACACTCGTCTTTTCTTCTAATAGTGTCGTTGTTCCATTCCCAAACGTTGCCGGCGATATCCCAAAGAACTTTCCCATTGCTCAAGGTGAAAGTTCTTTTTTCTTCCGAGGGAGCGGTGTTGTTGGTGCCATAATAACCCTGCGAATCGTCTGAATTGGCTTCAAGAGCCAGCGCCGGATCGTTGTCGGTGTGTCCCCGCCAGATTCCTCCACTCCCGACAGTGCCACCCGTCCAATTGGAGGCGTTTTTTTCAACGTTTCGAGCAATCGTCATCCATTCGTTGTTGGTAATAAGGTGATAGCCGGTACCAAGGTTCGAACAATAAGTTTGAGCGTTGGTTTGAGTAATGTTTGCGATGGGATAACCGGAAGCAATAGATTGAGGGGCACGATCGGTGGCGCAAGCAGTGGAGCTATTATTATAGGTGTGGTAGCCAGTATCCGGCGCCGTCAGTCCAACAGTGGGAGAAGCGTCGAGAGCACATTTCATCTCATATTTTGCCACGCAGAACCCCTGAGCAGTTCCATACTTGACATCACCCGGCACTGGAACATACCCGTCCGGACAATAACTGGGAGCAATATGAGGATCCTGCGCCAAGTCAGTGTAACCTCCGTTTTGAGAATTATATAACTTGAACTGCTTGTCATTGGCGTCATAATAAACTTTTCCTTCTTCCTGAGAAGGAGCAGAAGTTTCGTTCGTTAGAAGAATATTTTTAGCTTTAGCCGTGCCATTCACGTCCAGAGTGGTACTTGGAGCGGAAGTGCCAACCCCGATCCTGCTGTTCGCATGGTCGACATAAAGCGTATTGACATCAATGTTTAGATTGGAAGAAAGAGTCCAAGCACCTCCGGTGGGAAGCTGGGTGTTTGATATGTTACCAGTCAAATCGGAAAGGACAAGTCCCGTGGGATCAACTTCCATAATTCCGGCAACAATCTTCAGTGTAAGATTGTCAAGAGATAGTTCGGCGACAGTGTTCAAAGCGGAGGTGTAGAGCAGTTTTCCCGAGGCAATGGTAGTGAGGCCGGTGCCTCCGTGAAGAACGTCGATTTGGGTGCCGTTCCAAGTTCCAGCTGTAATGGTGCCGACTCCGGTGATGCCGGTGTAGGATCCTGAGATGGTTGAGGAGGGAACTGTGCCTGTCGATAGATTGGAAGCGTTCAAGGCGGTGAGGTTGGAACCGGAAAGGGAAGCAAAATAGGTGCTGGAGAGGGCTTGGATTTTTCCGGTGTTGTCAGTGAGTTGAACATTGCCACTCCCGGCGTAGAGGGATCCGCCGGAATAGAGGTCTTGGACTTTAAGATTGGCATAGGCATTGTCGGCGGAGTTTCGAACTTCCAGGGTATTGGCATTGTTCTTTATTTTGGGTCCTGAATTTCCTGAATCCGTCTGGAAAGTTTGGCTGGTGGTGCCTGAGTCGGTGTTTTGGGTGTGTTTTGAGGAATAGGCATCGTTCCAATTGGATTCTTCGGTGGTAGTGGGAATAACGTGAGTTCCATCAAGAGAGGTTTCTCCGGTGGTGTTGTTGTAGGTTAGGCCGGTGGCTGAGTTAGTTAGATTGGTGAGGGCAATGTAGTTGGCGTTGTTCGTAAGGAGGGAAATATTGTTTCCGCTTGAGATGATGCTGGTTGTGGTTACTCCGTTGACTGCCGTATCAGTGAGAGTTCCACCGGACATTGATCCTCCGGAAACATTGCCTCCACTTAATGTTCCACCGGAAAGGGTGGCACCGTTCAAAGTCCCTGCAGTCGTAATGTTTTTGGTTCCCATATTGAGGTCTCCGGTCATCGTTCCTCCTGAAAGGGGCAGGTAGTTGGAAGCGGTGATGTTGTCGTCGATGTAGGCGTCGGAAATGGAGGTTCCGTGCCAAGAGCCTGAGGTAATGGTTCCAACTGTGGCAATGTCGGTGGCAACGAGTTTAGAAGCTGAGATGGAACCGCTGAGCATTCCATTGGTGACGGAAGTGGCTGGAATGGAAAAAGTAGTTCCAGCAAGGTCAAGACCATTTCCCGCGGAGTAAGTTGTGTTGTTGTCGGTGAAGTCGGCAGTGAGGTCGGATTGTCCGTTTCGGGAAAGAGTGAGAGTTTTGGTGGTGGTGCCGGAAAAAGCGATTGAGGTCGTATAGTTGTTGGTGTCCGTGTCAGTGTCATCGGCACAGATCCAACGGTGGTTGGTTCCGTCATATTTGAGGGTTTGGTTGTCCGAGCAGGCAATGTTGTTGGGTTTGTAATTAAGATAAATATTCGATCCGTTTGAGATTTGGGAAAAGTCAAGTCCGGTGATGTAGTTGGAATCGTTTGTCCATTGAGAGATGTTGCCAGTTTTGTTGGTTAGATTGTTACTTGAACTGGCAGTCATATACCCACTGTCATTTGTCCACATCGAATTATTCCCTGTCTTGTTAGTCAGATTAGTACTGGATGAACCGGTGATGTAACCTGCGTCGTTGTTGAGTGTCGAGACATTATTGCCGGTGGTTACGATACTGGATGTCGCGACACCGTTCACTGCTGTCGCAGTAAGAGATCCTCCGGTAATGGTCGCGTTGTTGACTGTGCCTGCGTTGGTAAGGTTGTTAGTTCCCATATTTACGTTCCCGCTCATCGTTCCGCCGGAAAGGGGAAGATAGTTGGAGGCGGTGATGTTGTTGTCAATGTAGGCGTCGCTTAGGGAACTACCATTCCAAGTTCCTTGAGTAATAGTGCCGAGTTTGGTAATATCGGTGCTGATAAGTTTGGAGGATGCAATTGAACCAGCGAGCATTGTGTTGGTTATTCCGCTGGTCGGAATAGAAAAAGTGGTTCCGGTGAGGTCGAGGCCTGATCCTGCGGAATAGGTGGTGTTGTTGTCAGTAAAAGAAGTTGAAATGTTGTCCAAACCGTTTCTTCCGATAGTGATGGTCTTGTCGCTTCCACCAGAAACAGATATTCCCGTGGGATAGTTGTTAGTGTCAGTGGTTATGGTATCGTTGTCCGGCACGCAGGTGAACCTGGCTCCGTTCCATTGGAGCTTGTTAGAACCAGTGCAAAGGGAAACATAACTGGTGGTCAGGGTTTTGGGTTTCTTTTTTTTGAGGGCGGAAACGGAAGAATCGTTCAATGCCACGGGATTTTCATTGGGCGGGAGGACCCCGCCCCTACGGCTTTGCCTGACTAAAAATCCAGCCAGAATCGTTAAAAAAACAATCCCCACAATTAAAAAAAGCGGGAGGAAAGCAAACCCACGAACCATCCGGTTCATGGCACAGCCCTCACCCTGTTTACGAAAGTACGGGCGGAAAATGTAAGGGCGTATTGCCTGCCTAATCGGTAGGTAAACAATCCGCCCCAACCGACCCAATAATTTTTTCCGTTTATTTTTATTTGCCATTTATATTTTTGACTTTCTTGGGATTTATTTTAGAGGGAAAATTTGAAAAAGGGAAAAATTCAAATAACTCCGATTAATTTAAAGGATAAATGTCTAATTGAGAATCAGTTTAAACGCATCAGAAAAATAATAAGAACGTAATATTTTCTATTCTTTGTCAGTAAACACTACTAACCGCTCAGGATAGCTTTTAGTAGCTTTATTCCAAACTCCGTTGCAAGTAATGAGATTAAGATGTACTTTCCCGTCACTTGAGTCAAACACCTCTTGAGCATCTGCGTTCGGGTCATACTTTCGACTTTCGCGCACCACAAAGGAAGCAATCATTCCTTTATCATCCTCGACGTATAATTTATCGCCTTTGACTAATTTGTTTAAATTATCAAACACTGAGCCTTTTCCGTTTTTCCATGTTCCGTGGTGTCCAGCAATAACGGCATTGCCGTTCTCTCCAGGACGCTTCCCAAGCTTATACCACGCTACATCGTCCGGACCTTTTGGCACATCCATTGCTCCATCTGGCGTAAGACCCAAAGATAAAACAGTAGAGTCAACATTAATCACCGGGATTTTGAGGTGCATCGGCAATCCAAAACTAACTGGTTCTTGTTTCAAAGGAACTACTTCTTCTTTTGCAATGGAGGCTGGTTCTTTCTGAATCTGCTTATTCACTGGCAAATGAGAATTATGCCTGACAGAAAAAAGAACAAACACCAGAGAAAACACGAAGAGTGCGGAGAGAATTGCTGTTTGTGTTCGTTTTGATAATATTTTCATTTGTTTTCTCCAGCTGTATTAAACAAATCAAAGCCCCAAAGACACTAGCCAGTGAGATAATGTTCCAAGGAAAGTATTTTCTTCTTCAGGAGCAATCCCTGTGTTGGGTAATTTGGGAACAATTGTTACTTTCGGAGTTTCTTCTTTTTCTTTGTGCTTTTTCTTATGTTTCTTCTCTTTTTTCTTTTTGTTTTTCTTTTTGTTGCTTTTTTTATTACTATTGTTATTGCTGTTGCTGTTGCTGTTGTTGTTGCTATTGCTGTTACTATTACTGTTGCTATTACTACTGCTGTTGCCGCCATTGCCGCTAGAGGCCGTGCATGTCCCCTGAGTAAGGGTGTTTGTGTCCAGTGTAACAGCGCCGTTTCTTGCCAAAACCCGACCTTCAACGGTCGCACCAGTATTAAGAGTAATGGATGTCAAAGCCAAAATACTCCCTTTTAAGCTGGAATTTGTTCCCAGCGTTGCTGAACTGCCCACTTGCCAAAAGACATGACAAGCCTGAGCACCATTGATAAGACTTACCTTGCTCGAACTTGCCGTAATAAGAGTCGAATTGGTTTTAAAAATAAAGACCGAACTAGGATCCCCCTGGGCATCAAGTTTTAGAGTTCCCGTTATTCCAAATGTGCCTGAGGCAGAATCATAAACACCAGCGATTTTGGTCGTTCCGCCAAGCTCGGTAGCTACCGTAGTAACCGGTTTTTGTCCTGCGGCGTTGTCATAAGCGGTCGTTAAATCTTTTTTCGCTTTTTGCGTAACCGCATTACCCACATTGTTCACTCCGCTCAAGGTAACAGAATTGAAGCCAGTTTCAGTCGTAGTCGGAAAAGTTCCGACATCTCCAGAAATTGTCGTTGGACCTGTGTTGGTAATACCCGATCCGGCTAAAACCGTAAAGCTACCCGCCGTCCCCAGATTAACCGTTGTCGCAGCTAAAGCTGATCCCACTTGACTCAACACAAAGATAGTTGCTAATGTGGTGACTAAAATTTTATTAATTTTTTGCATATGTTTCTCTTTAAAATATTTAATAATTTTGATTACTGATTTAGCCGATAATTTTTGTAACGTTTGAAATAAAAATCAAGCTTGCAATTTTTGCACCAATATTGGTAAAGTCCTTTAAGATTGCACCTATTAATCGTTTGGTCAAGGGTCCGATTGATTTTTTTCAGAGGAAAATGAAAACATCAGTCTTTTCCCCTCAAAACCCCTTGACAATTCTCTTTCTTAGTACTACTTTAGCGCGTTGAAGAACTTTAACAAATTTGCGAAAAAAGGGGGATTTAGAGATGAAAATTTTCTGTGTTGTTTTTTGTGTTTTATTAGCGATAATTTCCGCTACTCAGAGCCAAGGGGGCGACCAGGTTGAGATCATATTGATCAGTAATTTGATCAGTGGTTTTAAAAAGGTCAATATCGATGGAAATTATGTATTCAGTCAGAAACTCTTGGAAATATTCGGGGAATATTTTTTTAACACCTTAAACAATAGACCGGAAATTCTCGAAGTCATTAAAAAAGCCAAGAAGAATTTTAAAGAAAGGAATGTTGGAGTCGCTTTCCCTAACAAATTTTTCCGGATGAACGACGGAAGAAATCTGGTGATTTTTTCCGGATGTACCCCTCATAATTGCATGGGTACAGAAAACATCATTGTCTATGACTATTCAGATGGGAAAGCCTTCTTACTAGTTGAAAATCAGAAACAGAACGCAATTGGAATATATGGAAATCCTGATCAAAAGATCAAGGATTTACTGATTTCACACTATATGAAATGAACCTAAAAAAGCAAAGCTGTTTTGGTACAAACCGAAGCAGCTTTTTATTTTTTCCAGAAAATATTTAAAGGAAAGCAATCACAAAAAATTTAACTCTAAATAATTGATAATTTCGATAAAATCTGGATTGCTATAATTATAATTTCGAGGTAGAAGAAATGATTTACTCATAATTAAAGAAGAAATACTTTTAAATTTATGACTACTATCCTTGATGTTATTTCCTCTGTAAAAAAATTAAAAATATTTCCTAAAAATAATTTTTTTTCATTCTCGAAAATCAAAAGTTTCTACAAAACAAGAAGGATTAACTCTTGGATATTTTTTTTCATTTTGATTTATATAGTTCTCCTTATCAAATTTATCACCATCCAAAACTTGAGTGGGGGAGTGTGGTTTAAGATATACAGCCTGAATGTTTCCATCTATATATTGAGCCGATTCCTCCTGGCCTATTTTTATGAAACGGATAATCCCAAGTATAAAAAAAATTATGAACCAACGATTTCTTTCGGCGTCCCAGCTAAAGATGAAGAAGAAAACATCCGAGAAACGATCCTTCGAATTGCAAGTAGTGATTACCCCAAAGAAAAATTCAACATCATTGCGGTAAATGACGGCTCGACGGACAACACGCTATCTGAGATGCTGAAAGCGCAAAAAATCGCCAAGGGGATGGGAGTGAAAGTAAAGATTGTAGACTGGAGAATCAACAAAGGCAAAAGAGACGGTATGGCAGAATGTATCAACCAATCCAACTATGATTTAATCGTATTTATTGATTCGGACAGCTTCATTGAAAAAGATACGGCTCGCGAACTGGTAAAATATTTCTTCGATGACAATGTCGGGGCAGTGGCTGGACATGCTTTTGTCGCCAATGCAAATAAAAATATGTTGACAAAAATGCAAGCGGCTCGGTATTTTGTGGCTTTTAAAGCCTACAAAAGTGCAGAATCCCTTTTCGGCACCGTGACTTGCTGTTCAGGATGTTGCTCAGCCTATAGAAACAAATATGTTAAAGAGATTCTGAATGAGTGGCAACAACAAAAATTCCTGGGAGTGAGATGCACTTACGGAGACGACCGAAGCTTGACTAATTTTCTTTTAAGAAACGGCTACGACACTCTTTACAATCCATATGCTCTTTCCCACACTTTCGTTCCCGATAATTACAAACAATTCTTCAAGCAACAACTGCGCTGGAAAAAATCCTGGCTGAGAGAAAATTTTATCGCTTCCGGATTCATTTGGAAAAAAAATCCCATTATGAGTTTGTCGTTTTATATAGGAGTGATCTTGACTTTAGTCGCTCCGGCAGTAGTATTTCGAGCG
This sequence comes from bacterium, assembly GCA_021779915.1. GTDB lineage: Bacteria > Patescibacteriota > Minisyncoccia > CAIUEV01 > CAIUEV01 > JAJXZR01. The sequence continues at coordinate 13,835 of JAJXZR010000036.1, read as the reverse complement.
ATAATTTGGTACCCCCTGAATACTAACCAGTTACCCGTATTTTATTTGTTAGGTCTACTTTTAATGTCTGTCATTTATGGTGTATACTACAACATTTATATCAATGACAGCAAGTGGATTTATGGAATAATTTTTACTTTTTTCTACACTTTTGTTTTGATTTGGCAGTTGCCTTACGCAATATTAACTATTAGAGACCCCCGTTGGGGAACGAGATAAAATGAGAAAATCAACCTTAATCCTGCTTATTTTGACATTTTTGAGCGCAATTTTTGCCTTGTATCCGGAAAAATTACTCCGCCCCTCATTGATGAGTTCGGGTTGTGCGAGCAGTAACCAGTTCCAAAATGACACTCAATCGATCGGGTTGCCCACCGAAAATCTCGTCAATTGGAACGGAACAGTCAGCCATTTCAAAGATGACTTTAGTCATTATAGCCAGAATTCAAAGGTCTTCGAGCCATTCGACAACTTAACAAATCTCGAAATAAACGGGAGATATGAAAACGTTAAATTAAGTTCGGAAAGCTATGCTGGCCAAAAGTCTCTTTCCTTAACAATTTCGCCGGTTACTTCTGATAATGTAATGTTGTCCATCAAGAAAAATTTAAACACTCCGCTTGATTTAAGCCGATGGAGTAAAAATGGCATTATTTCAATGTGGACGAAATTGGAAAACAGAAAGGGAATCACTGGGGTTGGCCTGAAAATCGGTGATAAAAACAACAATTACAGAGAGTTTAAAAGCATCAAAAATTTGCAAATTGACCTTCCCAATAATTTCGACATTGACGATGCTTATCCGGACGTAATTTTAAACAGCGACATTTTTGGCCCCAAACAATGGACAGACTATTGGCTGAACAAAGGCTGGAACTACTTGTTTTGGAAAGCAGACAGACCACATTTTCAGGAATTTGGCACTCTGGATATGAGCAAGATTACCTGGCTGGAAATTACTTTTTATGAAAACAAGGAAGTCTCCAAGCAAGAAATATTACTCGATGATCTTCGAATTCAAGATGGAATTCAAGAAAACGACAATGCCTTGGGCGGAGTTTGGTATCCTCCGAGTAATGAACCGCAAAATGGTGTGTTCGAACTGGATAAATTTTCCGAAAATACTTATGTGGCAAAACTGCTCCATATCCCAGAGACCCAATATCCTGGAAACAATGACCAAGGGAGAATGGTTTTAAATTATGCCACTCCCATGAATTTTGCGATGAAAACCAAGTTTATGCTCACTAATTTTCCCAAGAATGATCTAGAGCGAGTCAATACCTGGTTGAAAATCGAGTACGATTTTGATGACCAATTCGACATCGGAAACAGCTGGTTTGCTTCTTTTGTCTCTTTTGAATGGAATAAATTCGGTCTTAGCGCTTTTCGACCCATAGAAAAAGATGATTGGGAGCAGTGGGATCCCAGGAACGAAGGCGTTCTGGGCACCAGTTCCAATTTCACTCCAAAAGAAAATACCCCGTATGAAATACATCTGACAGTCCGAGGACAAAAAGCGGTTGCTTCGATTTATGAAGTCAGTGGTGGTTGTTTGGTCCCGAGAGCCACAACCAGATTTACCTTTCCGGGAGTTCCTCGCCAAGAAAACAAAAGATATCCCTTTTCCCTGGAAACCACCGGAAATGTGAAAGCCGAGATATTCAGTGTAGAAATTAACGAAATCCCATGAAGTACGATCTAAAATTTTTCAAAAAATTGGTTTTTATCTTGTTTATTTTGTCGGTTCAAACATTTTTTATTTATCTGTTTTATAAAAATGAGAATTTCTTTTTGAGCTTTAAATGGGATTACATAGGGCAAATCTACCTGCCGGTTTACCGCTGGGAATTTGAACATGGCACTTTTTTAAAAAATAATACGAGTGCTGCCACTACCAACACCACTTCTTTTAACGAAAAATCTATCCCTGTATTGCTTTACCACGGAATAGTGGAAAAGCCTGATGGATACAACACTTCAGTGGATAATTTCCGAGATGAAATGATGGCTCTAAAATCCGCCGGCTATCAGACTGTCACTCTCGATGATTTTTATAAGTTTGCCAGGGGTGAAAAACAACTTCCTGCTAAATCATTTCTCCTCACTTTTGACGATGGCAGGAAAGATTCTTACTATCCAGCCGACCCCCTGCTCAAAGCCCTCAACTACAATGCGGTAATGTTTGTTATTACCAAATATATCAATTCGGAGGCAGGTTCATTCTATTTGTCCAAAGAGGAGCTTGACGAAATGACCAACTCGGGAAGGTGGGAGCTGGAAGCTCACACCCAAAACGGGCACGACATGATGACAATTGGACCTCAAGATCAAAAAGGCCATTTTTACAGCAATAAGCTCTGGCTTTCCGACAAAGGGCTGGAGACTGACTCAGACTTTCAAGAAAGAATCTTCAACGACTTTGTTGGAGCCAGAAATGATTTGGAAAATAATTTCGGCAAAAGGCCTATTGCTTTGGCCTTTCCTTTTGGAGACTATGGCCAAAACGCCATAAATCTAGGCTATTCAAAAACAGAAACAACAATCTTTGGAATAACCCGCTACGCCTATCCAATCTCCTTCTACCAAGTGGCTCCCGGCAACGGATTTATGGAAAATTATTTTGGTGAGAATAATCATCTTTTTAAAAGAATTGATGTTCGGCCGGAATGGACGCCAAATGATCTATTGGCAATTCTGCACGCCGGAGAGGCAAAAAACTTGCCCTTTCGAGATGATTTTTCGGAATTTAATGGATGGTTTTCCTCTGACGGAAACAACGAGTTCACTAAGAATACTTTTGTTTTGAAAGCTCCCTTAGATTCTTCTAACGCGCTCTCATTTTTAGAAGGATCTAAGTTTTGGGGAAATTACGTTTTTTCGGCTCAATTAGATTGGAATAGAGGCAATAAGGTCGGAATTATTACTAGATATAGCTTTGACACCAACTATCTTGCCTGTGAAATCACTGACAATAATATACAATTGGTAAGTATATTTAATGGAAAATATGAAGTTTTAAACACAGCGTCTATTCAAAATTATTTTCCTCCTAAAAATCTTAATATGAGCGTTGAAGTTGAAGGAAGCAAAATAACATGCTCTTTAGATAATCAAGTAATGATATCTTCCGATAAAATAAGAAATGAACAGCTTTCTGGCGGAGTTGGTTTTTTAGTCAGCGATGATACTCCGGGAAAAGCTGAAGCAATTATCAGGAACGTATCTGTAAAAGAAAATCAGACTAATAGCTCACGAAATAACATTAATCCTGTAGGAAAAAGAGATGATTTATTATATAATAACAATAATATCGGTCAGCAAACTTCAGATAATACCCAAAAATAACTTCTTAATCCACTTAAATGGATTCTTCTATCGACAAACTTAAAAAAGAAAACAAGCCAAAAGCAAAACACATTTTTGTTCTCTTAGCTGTTTGCTTGATACTTTTAGTTGTTGATTTTTTAAGTAGTGGTATGAGTAAGAAGGCTATTCCTAGCCTTCAGCCTTCAAATCAAAGCACAAACTCAAGCAGTTTTAGCGAAACTTTTGACAGCCTCAAACTTAACGAGGTGGGCAAGATGAAAGAAAGCTCCAGTCTTGATTGGTGGCTGAATTCCGGCGGTTTTTTATATTCAGAAAATGGGATAGGGAAGACCTTCCAAGGAAATGTTCCTGAAGATAATCCCTGGTATAAAATATACCTAAAATCCAATCCTCGTGACACTGACAACGGATCTCATCCTCAAAATATTTTTCGACTGGTGACCAGAAACAAATGGCAGAATCTAAGCCAGCAAAGTTATTTCGAGATAAATGCCAATAATTTTAGCAAAAGTAAATATCGAGATGAATCCAACGGACTGCTACTTTTTAATCGCTACCAAGATGGAAATAATTTATACTATACCGGAATTCGAGTTGACGGCACCGCCGTAATTAAAAAGAAAATCAAAGGAAACTATTTTACTATGGCTCAAAAAATTATTTATGAAGGAAAGTACAACAAAAAAGACAATCCCAATCTCCTTCCTATGCACACTTGGATCGGGATCAAAAGCGAGGTTATCACCAATCCCGATGACTCGGTTGATATAAAATTATATTTGGATTCAGATCGAAGTGGCAATTGGAGTCTTGTTCTCACTGCCAAAGATGATAATTCGGAGTATGGAGGCGAGGCCATCAAAAACGCAGGCTACGCCGGCATCCGCACCGACTTCATGGACGTCCAGTTCGACGATTACAAAATAGAAGAAATAAAATAAATTGTAGGTAATTCTTGTTCTCATGTTACTTAAGAAGATTATAGTCTTTCATAAAATTTTAACCTGATCTTTTTTAATAAATTTTTTAATTTTGAAGGGTATAGCATCTTCCGTCACCAGATCAACTTTTTTCTCTAAAGCTTTTTCTAATTTTATCTTAAGCGCCACCAAATCAAGAAGTGACTTTTTTTTCCAAATTCAACCAGAAAGTCAATGTCGCTTCTCTCTCTTGATTCATTACGAGCGTAAGAACCAAAAAGAAAAGACTTGGAAACTCCGAAGCTTTTCATGATAGGACTCGCTGTTTTTTTTATTTGTGAAATATTTTGTAACATAAATCAAAATTAAACTAGATATAAGAATTGTCCACTTTTATTCCTTCTACAACGGATTTTTAATTTTCCCAAATTGGAAAATTTTTGATAGGCATCGCTTCTTGTTCATTCTCTTTCATAAACATAGCCACTATGCTTGTCCGCCTATTGACATTTTGCAATCTATCCTGTAGAACGAGCTGTCAGGGATTTTACCCTTAATTCTGTTCTTTTTAAGAGCAGTTTTTATAACGCCAGGACTTTAACAATTTAACTGTTGCTAATAGCTTTTTGCTGTTAGTTTTTTAGTAACTTTAGCCTACCTAAGAAAGAAAGGGGACAGATGATGAGAGGGAGGAGTTGGTCTTTTTTATTGGTACTATTTTTGACCATGTTAGGATTCGGAAATTCCTTGCTGTTTGCAGAGAGTTCGGGAATCAAATGCGGTCGCGGATATGAATTTGATAAGGATCTCGAATGTGTCTCTTGTGAGTCACTCGGAAAAGTTTGGAGTGATGAATTTGAGGTATGCAATTGCAAATCTTGCTACACCCAAAAGAACGATGGATCTTGTGTCCCTTGTTCGAGTGATCAAGAATGCATTGAAGGAGTTTGTGTTGAACGCATTTCTTCTTCTGATGGAAGTCAATCGCCTTTACCTCCGATAATCGATGACTTTGGATCAGTTATTGATCCGAATATCGATATTAACGTGGGTGGTGACAAGGTTATAAACATTATTGATCCAGTTGATATTGATGACCTTTTGGTTCCAACTGACTCGGGAGCAGACGAAGAAATCATTTCCCAATCTAGCAGTGATATAAACATTACTACCATAGGAACCGGCTTGGTCGCTGGAGTGGTCGGTGCAATTGCCGCTAACTCTATTATGAATAGACTTAGAGACAGAAACATCGATAACAATCAGAAAACCATCGACAAAGTCAAGGATAAATTGTCCGCGACGGACAAAAAAATCGCTAAACGGATCAAAGAGTTGGAAGGAAAGCAAAAACTGAGTCCCAAAGAAAGACAGGAACTCCAAACGCTAAAGAGTCTTCAATCCAAGAATATAAGGATTGAGAATAAACTAAACGACAAACAGAAAGATCTTGTTAACCAGAAAAATAAAAATCTGGAAAACAAGAAGAAAATCAGTGACCTTGAAAAGAAGCTGGGTCCGGAAGATAAAAGGAAACTTGAAGATTCCAAAAAGAAATTAGAATCCAAGCAGGGAAAAATTGATCCGGACAAAGCCCGTCAAAACCGTTTAGGTAACAAAGCCAAGGATCAGAATGTCTTTAACAAGCAAAAAGAACAGTTGAAGAACCGGCAAGAGAAGATCAAAAAGAACGATAATCTTGAGAAACAACAACTCAAGAGTCGACAGGAACAACAGAAGCGCAGGCAACAAGAACTTGGACGAAAACAGGAACAGAAAAGGCAACAAGAACTCCGACAGCAACAACAAAGGGAGGGGCAACTAAAGCAACAAAGACAACGCGAGGAACGGGTAAGACAAGAAAGGTTAAGAGAACAACAAAGACAGCAAGAGCGTCAAAAACAACAACAATTGCAACGACAGAGGCAACAAGAACAGCAACGACAGCAACAACTCCGCCAACAACGTCAACAGCAGGAACAACAAAGAAGACGACAACAAGAATTGCAAAGACAACAGCAAAGACAGAAAGAACAACAGTTACATCAACAAAGGCAACAGCAACAACAGTTGAGGCAACACCAACAAAGACAGCAACGGCAAATTCAACCGCGGCCACAACCCAGGCAACAACCAAGGCAACAGTATCGTCCACAGCCACAACCGCGTCAACAATTTCGTCCACAACCTAGGCCACAACCGCGTCCTCAGCCACGACCACAACCGCAACGACGAAGAAGATAAATTCTTCGATCAAGAAAAGGAGAGAAGAAAATGAAAAAATTGATCGTCAGTGTTATCACCGTTTTATTCTTAATGGCAACCACTTTTGCCTTAGCCGTAGACAACTCTGTTGCCAAAAACAAAAAAGAAGTCCTGAAAAAAACCTCCTCCGCTAAAGCTATAGCGGTCAAAGGAAAAAAGAAAGCTGATCCGGCTAAAATCGAGAAGAAAGCTAAGGTCGTAAAAAACAAGAAGAAGACCAAGGCTCTAGAAGAAAAGAAGAAAGCAAAAGCTCTGACCGACAAGAAAAAAGCCAAGGCCAAGAGCAAGAACCTTGTAATAAAACCGCTTCCTAAAAAGGAAACCGAACCAGAAAAACCTAAGTTAGTACCAACTCCTGTAACAAAATAGGTAAGTACTAAACCAATAAAACAACAAAAGCCTAGATGAAAATCATCTAGGCTTTTTTATTTCGTAAGAAAAAATTTAACTAACTCAACTCCTTATATTTTTTCACATACTCGAGAACCGTCATCACGAATTCTGCGTGGCTCCAGACGAGTGGGGAAGCGGAGATTTGCTCTCCGGTGTCGGATTTTATTTGTTCAGAAAGCATGCCGGAGGGAGTGGCATATTGAATTGCCCAGCGGAGAGCATCTTTGGTTTTTTCCAGTTCTTCTTTGTTTTTGGCACAGCTGATTTCATATTGAGCTTTCCAAAAGGTGGTGATAAACCAAGGGTTTGGCGGATCGGTTTCACTGACCCGATGAAATTCATCTCCTTCGTAGCGAATCACACCGCCGATAGGCGTAGGACAAAAAAGTCTCTTTTTCACTTCCTCGTAAGACTTCAGCAATTTAGGATCTTCTTTGTTTAGGACATTGAAGTAAAAAATACCGAAAAAACTACTCATATCGATTGTTTCATTGTGCGACAACTTGCTTGTTCCAGCCTCTAGGGATTTATAAAAGAAATTAGCCTTTTCATTATAAAGAAATTTAATTATTTTCTGTTTGATTTCTTGAGCTGTTTTTTTGTATGCCTGATAGTCCTTCTTTTTACCCAAGAGATTCGCAAATTTGCTGGCTGCCATCAAACCTCCATAAACACTGCTGGCTGTGAAGGTAGCAATAGCGAAATCTTGCTCCCAGATGTCATAGCTTCCCCCAGGCAACCCAGTTTTTTCATCGCGATAAACACACATAAAATCAGCTGCTTTTTTAATCAGAGGATTATAGATTGTTTCAATAAACTCCAAATCACCGCTTGAATCATAATGTTTCTCCAATCCCCACAAAACAAGTGCTGTTTCATCTTCCTGGATCGCTAAGCGCTTTTTTCCTTGAAAAGACCAAGGATGCCATGAACTTCCAATAGATCTGTCACAAAGATATTTGTGGTAAAAATAACCTTCATCGCTGATAGTTTCCTGACAAAATTCATAAAAGGCTCTTGTTATATTGGAATATCCCGCCTTGTCCAAAGCAGTCGCAACCAATGCTCCGTCTCTTGGCCAGACATAAGCATAAGTGTCCTTTCCATATTGAAGCATGTCGGAGTCTCCGGAGGCAATAATCTCGCCTTTTTCTCCTGTATGAGTGCGAATAATAAACAGGGAAGTCCGATAAAAATCAACAATTTCCTTTTCCAAATCCGCAAAATCTTGAGTTCCTTTTCTTGTCCAAGCCCGCCAAAAACTTTCCGTCGCCCTTCGAAAATGGTCGGGAGTTTTGGCCACCACTTCATCGTGGAGTTCATTAGCTTTTTTAAACGTCTTTCCTACAGTAATCCAATAATCAATCTCTTTGGTGGCATCACCGTCTAAATCCAGACTAAAGGCAATCACGGAGTCAACCGGTCCATGTTCAATCGGATTTTTTGACAAAATTCCATCCTCGGCATCCTTCCAAGTGCCGTCTTTCCCTTCTATTCCATAATTGCCGATACTATAGTCATCAAAAGACTTTCCATCCGATTGACCACTGATGGAAAAAACTCTTCTTCCTTCATAATGAACAATTCTTTTTCTTTCCGGATCGAAGTAAGCCGTATCTCTTCGAGTTGTGTAATAAATTCTAAATTGTTGATGGAAAAAAACCTTGATTTGTTTTGCTTCTTTTGAGTGATTTTTAACAGAAACTTTGCGCAAAAAAATATTCTTTTTGTTATAAACCAAGTCGGAAAAATCCAATTCCACAGCCAATTTTTTGTTCTTAGCTTTAATTTTTGAGGAAAAAGTTTCGTTGGAATAGGCAACGGAAATCTTCCAATCAGGATCAGCCAGCCAACTAAAAGCTCCTCCCGCCATTACCCCAATTCGATGAAGACAATCCTGACCAATGTGATTTTCCAGTCCGACGTAATGGTAATAAAAATCCCTCAACTGTCCACGCTTATCAAGACAAAGAAGGATTCTACCATTACCTAAAACGAGTGCTTTAGGCATAAAAATTTATTTTAAATATTTTTCTATTTCTTTGGTTATTGATTCTCTAGTTTTTAGTCTTCTGATTCTTTTGGCTAGATCCTGAGCTCCTAAAATCTGCCTTATCCATCTAGCAAAATCGTTACCGGCTCTTTTTGTGTGAAAATCAATCTGCTCTTTAGTCATTTTGCCCAATGCTTCATGTAATTCTTTTAAGTTTTTCAAAACCGGTCCTTTGTTGACCCAGAAACGCTTTTCTGCGGGAGCATCAACCAACAATTTGGCTGAGGTTTTTTTGGGGGTAGGTTTCTTCATTTTTTGCATTTTAATTTTTTTATCTTGTTAATTTTTTTCTTGGGATTTCCTTTTTTCACTCTAACACTTTTTTCTCTTATCCTCAATTTTAAATCGCTAAGTGCGTTCATAAAAGAAATAAAAGCTTCATAAGGTGATTCGTAGGGATTAAAATATTTGTGTACATCGCCATCGAGAAACCATTTTGTGCACATATAATAAAAATGATCGGAGGTTTGAAATCTTCTCCAATCTTCAATTAATTTGTTATTTTTGGTCGCAAGCACCTCGTCCTCCAAGGCATAAAGTTTGGTAATAGCGTCTTTTTGCAGGGGATTGGAAAGCCAGGCAGAGAGATCCCTTTCCGTGTCCGCCCAAGAGACAAAATCGGGAAAATCCAGTTCTCCGACCGAATCGTATTTTCTAATTGCTTCCGTTGGTGTCACAAAGTTATTATCCCGATTTTTCAGGATTTCATGGGGTAATTGCTTGAGAAATTCAAAAATTCCCGTAGCTTCCCACTGGTGCTCACCAAAGGTCTCATAGTCCATAAAAAGGTTAATGACTTGCCCATTGCCATTATGTTTGTTTATCCACCGAGCAAATTTTTCCGCCGTCAAGGGATACTCTTTCCAAGTTTTTTCTCCGAAACGGAAAGCAATGTCATCCGACAAACGGTAATTCTTTAGCAACAATTTTATTTTTTTAGTTTCTTTTGGCTTATATACAAAATTCGGACTTCTCCAGTCTAATATTCGATCCGCTCCCTCGGATAAAATGCCTTCGTAGCCCATCTTTTCAACCTCCTCGGCCAATTCATTGTTAAAAATTAACTCGGTATTACGAAAAACTTTTGGTTCGAAGTTAAATAATTTTTTGATCTTTTTTTTGTGCTTCTCAACTTGGCGACCAAATTCTTTTTTGGACAAAATAAACGATAGGGAATGGTAGTATGTTTCACTTAATATTTCTACTCTCCCAGTATCAACGAGCTTCTTAAACGAATCGACAACTTTGGGAAGGTGCTCCTCGAGCTGGTCAAGAAAGATTCCTGAAAAAGAAAAACTGATTTTAAATTCAGGATGTTTTTTTAGCAATTCCAATAACAATTTATTAGCAGGAAGATAGCATTTATTGGCTACTTTTTCTAGAATCTTTTTATTACTCAAATTATCTTCGAGATTATTTTCAAAATAGTCATGTTTTTTTCCAATTTCAAAAACTCGATATTTTCTGATACGATAAGGCTGATGAATTTGAAAATAGAAACAAATTGAAGGCATCCTCAAATATTTTAGTTTTGATAAATCAAATTTTGATATATATTCAAACACTTGTCAGCGGCTTCTTTCCAGCTTATTTTTTTCACTTCTTGAGAACCTTCCGCAACAAGACATTTTTCCAAAGATCCATATTTCAGAATGCAAAGAATTTGATTGGCCATTTCATCTACGTCCCAAAAATCAACTTTCAAAGCGTTTCGAACCACTTCGGAAACACCCGATTGCTTGGAAACAATAACTGGGGTACCGCTTACCATTGATTCCAAGACAGTCAGTCCAAAAGGTTCCGAAACAGAGGGAACCACGAATAAATCGGCGGCTTTATAAACGGCTCTTTGTTCTTCGCCCCTGAGAAATCCCGTAAAAAAAACTTTGTCCGAAATCCCTAATTCCGCTACCATATTGATTATTTTCTGTTCCATATCTCCACTTCCGGCAACCAAAAAAATCACTTTGGGATTGTGCTCGAGAACAATTCTAGCCGCCCGAATAAAATAATCAATCCCTTTTTGCATGGTTATCCTACCTAGGGAAAGAACAATTTTGTTCCCCGCTTTTTTTAGTGATTGAAAATTGTTGGAAAAACGGCTCGAAGATTTACCGAAATAGTCAGGATCAATGCCATTGTGGACCACTTCCACTTTACTGGGACGGATTTCGTAGTTGTCCACAATTGTTTTTTTGGTGTAATTACTCACCGCCACGACTTTATCGGCTCTTTTCATCCCTTCTTTCTCGATTTTATACACTTCTTTATTCACCCTTCCGTTTCCCGCTCGATCAAACTCAGTCGCGTGAACATGAGCTACCAAACTCTTCTTGGAAACATTTTTAGCCTCCACTCCGGCGGGGAAGGAAAGCCAATCGTGAGCGTGGATAACATCAAAATTCTCTTCCTTGGCAAGGGTTTTTGCCATCGCACCATATCGCAAAACTTCTAAATAAAGATTGGAGGCGTAAGGAAAATTTTCTTTTAGCAATATAGTGCTAGCGTTGTCAACATATTGCCGATAAAGCGCGTCAGTCATATAGGGTCTTATCATAACATTTTTTCTGAAATATTTAATTTTGGAACTCATCATTTTTTTATATTTTTTTGAATCGGCAAACTTAAATTTCACAAAATCAGATTTGACATTTAATTCTCTCGGTAAAACAAAAAGAACCTCCACACCTCTTTTTGCGAGAGATCTGGTTAATCCATAACAAGCTGTTCCCAATCCTCCGCTATTAAACGGGGGAAATTCCCAGCCAAACATTAGCACTCGAAGATTTGAATCGGCCACAACTTTGTATTTTGAATATTTTAGATTATATTTTCTTTATTAGGTGTTTATTGGAGAAAAATCACTTTCGTCTAGATCCTAATACGAAACACCGCCAATTTAAGACGCAATCTGACTATCCATTATCCAGTGAATTATATCACATTATAAATTATTGATAAAAAATCCAGATTTAAAAATCTATTTTTTAACCAGTTTTTTATTGAATTTCCTGTGAGGACCTGTCTGAGCGAAGCGAGTTCCGCAACAGGAAATTCAATAAAAAACTGGTTAAAAAATAGATTTTTAAATGAACTAACACAAAAAATTATGAAAATTAAAAAAGATTTTGTAGCACTGTTCTCTATGGAAGCGGGCTGGAAAAGTGAAGTTCCCAACTATGCCGGTGGCTTAGGTATTTTAGTGGGGGACACTTTTTATTCTTGCGCTGACCTTGGAGCGAAAGTTGTTGGAATGTCCTTGATTTATCATCTGGATGACAATCCCAAAAAAGCCTTCAAACCGGCTAAATATATGAAAAAACTGGAAGAAACAGTAACGGTTGAAATTGAAAATCGTAAAGTTAAGCTGGCAATCTGGGAAAAAACCATCCAAGGCATCAATGGGCACTCTATAAAAACTTTTTTTCTCAGTTCTGATCTTCCAGAAAACCCTCGCTGGGATAGGGAACTAACTAAAAATATTTACCCTTTTGATAAATATTCCCGTATGGCACAGGAAATAATTTTGGGAGTGGGCGGAGTGAGGGCTTTTAAAAAACTGGGTTACGAAATAAAATATTACCACATGAACGAGGGTCACTCCGCTTTCTTGGGTTTGGAGCTACTTCAAAATAACGGGGGAAATATTGAAAAAGTTAAGAATCTTTGCACTTTCACAACTCACACGCCCATTGCCGCCGGACACGATTATTTTGATTACGCTCTAGCCCATAAAACTCTGGGAAAATTAATCCCGTCCAACATTAAAGACCTAGCCACTCGGGACAATTTAGGGATGACTCAGCTGGCTCTTTCGCTCAGTAGAAAAGCCAACGCAGTTTCCAAAAAACATCAGGAAATTTGTTCTGAAATGTTTCCTAATGACAATTTTGAATACGTTACCAACGGAATTTATCATAATCGCTGGATAGGAGAGCATATGAAAAAAGTTCTCGATGAATACGTGGGCGGATGGCAAGAAGACCCAAGCAGATTGAAAAGCGCTACCAGTTGCATTCCCGGAGAAGCCTTGGTTGAAGCTAAAAAAATGGAGAAAAAGGATTTGGTTGATTGGATTAATTCGAATAATAGTTTTTTTCCTTTCGACACAGTCAACCCCGATGATTATTTAACAGATGACGTCTTAACCTTGGGTTTTGCAAGACGCCTAGTCCCGTATAAAAGACCGACTTTGCTCTTCAGCAATATGGAAAAGCTTCGAGAAATCGGCCACAAAAAACTGCAAATTATCTTTTCTTGCAAATATTATGCGGATAATCCTTATTATGTCAGCACTATTAACTCTATTTTGGATTTCGCCAAAGAGCTTCGATCGCAGGTTAAAATCGTTTTTGTCCCCAGTTATAGTATCGATGTCGCGACACGTCTGGTAACAGGTTGCGACATTTGGCTCAATAATCCCGTTCCACCGCTGGAAGCCAGCGGGACTAGCGGAATGAAAGCCGCTCTTAATGGAACGATAAATATGTCTACTCTTGACGGTTGGTGGGTTGAAGCCTGGGAAGCTGATCCGGCAAGCGGATGGACGATTGCACAGGAAAACCTTGCCCGTGAAAATCGAGATGAGTCAGATTTTGAATCTTTAATTGAAAAATTGCAGGATGCTATCGATTGTTATAATAATCGTCCCGAGGAATGGAAAGAAAAAATGAAACGCTCAGTCGCCCTCGTATCCTATTTCAACACTAACCGAATGGTTCAAGAATATTTCAACAAAATGTGGCGAAAATAAAACAATGACACAAGTTTTTTGTCGAATCTAAAAATCTCTTTTTTAGGATTTTTTTATTAGTTTTCTTGTGAGGACCTATCTGAGCGAAGCGAGTTCCGCAACAAGAAAATAATAAAAAAAT
>JAJXZR010000032.1 GCA_021779915.1 bacterium | reverse complement strand
AGCAAGGACGTTCCCGACAGTGAACAAAGCTACCAATACCGCTCAATCGTAAAATGGAAAGCTGGAAAACAAGGAGCTTATGCTATTGCTTGCGAAGGAACAGACAACGATGAAACATCTTCCGCTACTGGTAAAACAGTTACCGGCATAACTGTCGGACCGCCAACCTGTGATGCCGACGGAATCTGCAATCCCAACTGTCCTTACGATCCGGATTGTTGCCAGGACAAAACATATTTCGATAGTCATTCAAAATGTCTTGATACCTGCAGTCAAGACGGAATCTGTAACCTCAACTGTCCTTATGATCCTGATTGTTGTGGCGATGCGGAATATACCAAGAACCATTCCGATAAATGCGTGTTATCAACTGGAAATTGTACTGTAACTAGAACTAAGCCGAGCTTGGACATAACCCTCATAAACCCTTTTGACCAAGTAGACTTCCAGGCCAATGTTTTCGGAGGATTCAAACCTATCGGCTACACTTGGTACTGCGACAAAAATGACAGCAATGTTTCTTCGACCAATTCCACAATGCGTACCGACAGCCATACCTGTGATAAATATTCCGTTCCAGGCAAGACTTATGAACCCAAAGCAGTTTACAGCTATAAAGACGGGAACGGCAATATCCAAACTCAGGAATGCGCCAATTCCCAAGGAGTGGGAGTCAAAGTTAATGGAGAACTGGGAGCGGACTCCTGTACCTGCAACGTTTTAGCCAGACCCTATGGTTCCACCGATCCTGACGATTATTCTTCTAATGTTAAAATCAGTGCCAGAAATAAAGTAGATGCTAAAGTTACTAAAAACTGCACCCAGAAAGATCCCACCGTTTGGACAACCGATGGAACCAAAATCCAAACTTCCGACGCCAAAGCTTTGATCCAATACGACCAAGCTGGAATTGGATATATCAAAGCTAACATCGGTGGAACCGTCTGTACCGGAGCCAGTGTGGATATTAAGGATAAGGTGAAGATGGGGAACTAGAATAAAATTTCTAATTTCTAATTCACCTAATTTCTAATAAAGTCTCAATGGCTAAATATCTAAGTTAAGAATATTTTGGTCTTGGGTTTCGGGATTTTTATTAGGTGATTAGGTGAATTAGAAATTTTAGAACCACCTAAACAAAAAACACCACCTTTTCTTGGGGTGGTGTTTTTGCACTTATGTTTTTATATACCTTAAAGCGAAGATTTTATTTTCCCCTTCAGGAAAGAATTAAAAGCAAGAGCGACTAGTCCTCCGAGGAGGGCGGTGAGAAGTTGGGGCCAGCTTATCATGAAGGCAACTGTTGCTCCTACCTGAACTCCTATAACGATGGGAATAGTCATTGAAACCATCTTAACTACTGCACTAAGAAAAATTCTTTTGTAAGTGTTAATTTTGAACAAGAAATAGGCAGAAACCATAAAGATGTTGGAAAATATTATGAAGGGGAGAATTATTACAGTTTGAGGAGGAAGCATCCCGCGACTAAGAGCAATCAAAGAGGGGATGCAAGAAATAAAAATAGCGTTTATCAAGCCTATTCGTATAACAGTCAAAAACAAGGTTGCGTTCACAATCGTTCCCAACAGAAGCTGATTTTGATTTGAATGCGCAAGCAATAATGGTGCGAGCGAAACAACTAACAAAGCCACTCCTGATTCTACAAGAGCCCTCTGATTGATGTTTATGGTTGCAGTACTCTTTTCAATTGCAACAGCGTTTGATTTTGATTGTTTTTTTGTTTTCACGATAAATAGTTTAAAGTTTTAACTGTCCTTTCTAACTTTCCACTTTTAACTTTTAACTTTGAACTTGTTAGCTATCTCTCGATCTCCTGTTTCTTAGACTCTGTCGGCCTAAATACTTCCTTTACGAGGTAGTCAAAAATAATTCTTGCCTTCCCTGTGTTGTCTTTTTGGTAGTTGCATACAAAAACGTCGAGGCTGGTGTATTTTTCATCGGCCCAAGTGTGAAAACTGATGTGGGATTCCGAAAGGCAGATGACTGCTGTGAGAGCGTCTGGACTAAAATAATGATAAAAATTACCAAGCTCAGTCAAGCCTGTTTCTTCAATCTTTTTACTAATCAATTTTTTTAATTCCTCAACCTTTTTTTCGCTTTGAAGCAAGGGAGAAAACCCGCAACCGTAAAGGTCGCCGATAAGGTGAATGCCTGTGTTCATTCCTATGAATAACTTAAAAAATTATAACATTTGATAATTGCACATAAATATTATAACCCCAAGTTTTCACCTTACGGCCATGTCGCTATCCATTGGATTACTTGTATTGATGTTTTCTCCCCCCTCCTTTAGGCGGGCGAAAATCTCCCTTTCAATTTCTTCGCGAGGCCGGCCGAATGTTTGTCGTGAATACTCTTTAACTTTATTTATAATATCTTTATTTCCGTTAGCTGGGGTAAGCGTTTTCATGCTGAAGGGCATTGTCATTTGCCCGTTAACGATTAGTTTAAGATAACAATTAAAATTGTCCAAATTTATGAGGTCGTGAGGAGAAAATATCGGTTCAAATTGTTTGGAAACTGTTTCGGCATCTTCCGGGCCGATACGGAAAGCAGCGATTGAGCCTACATTTCCGAATACAGCGTCTCTGATTTTATCGTTTAGTTGCTTAATGAATTGGTGAGCGATAATTAAATTTAATTTATACTTGCGAGCTTCTGAAAGAATGGAAACAATGGAATCTGTGGTAAAACTGTGAAATTCATCGATATAAAGATAAAAATCTTTGCGATCTTCCTCAGCCATATCGACTCTACCCATAGCAGCCATTAGAATTTTTCCTACCATAACCATCCCGAGAAGGTAAGCATTTAATTCACCAATACTTCCCTTACTCAGATTCATCAAAATAATTTTCTGACTGTCCATCGCCTCGCGCAAATCAAAAGAAGATTTTTGTTGAGCAATAATAGGTCTCATAATATCATTGGAAATAAAGGAAGTGAGCTTGCTCGTTATATAAGGAACCATATTCGCGAGGGCAGCCTCTCCTCCAGCTTTTTCCGCTTCTTTCGTCCAAAAATTAACAACGATTTGGTCTGTGCAATGCTCGAGTTTGAACTTGCGGAACTCAGGATCAGAAAGGACTCGGGAGATTTCAAGCAAAGTGGATCCCGATTCAGGGTGAGACATAACTAGGAGCATGGCGTTACGCATATATTGTTCAAACATAGGACCCCCTGTTTGTTTGAGATCATACAGTTTGTCAAAAATATTGATCATCTCGTTGATAACAAAGGTTTTCTGTTCCGGTCGGGTGTATTCAAGGAGGTTAAGCCCCAAAGGTCTATCTGTGTCGGAAGGATCAAATAAAATCACATCTTTAATTCGGTGCTCTGGAATGTAACTTAAGATTTTATAGACAAGTTCTCCGTGAGGATCAATCACACACACTCCTTCTCCTGCTTCGATATCCTGTTTAATCATAGAGGAGAGAAAAGAAGATTTCCCGGTACCAGTTTGTCCGATGGTATAGAAATGTCTTCGTCGATCATCTTTGTCAATACGAACTGTTGTTTTTTCTTCTCGGAAGATATTTTCTCCCAAAATTATTCCATCTTTGGGTAAATTCCCCGGGCAGGGAGCTTTTTTACTCTTTGCGGTCAGTATTTTGGGGGCGGCTTTTTGAACGTCTACGTTCAAATGGAAAAGGCTGGAAAGCTCCTCACTGGAAAGAGTGGACGATTGCTTCTCACGGAAAGACCTAAATGTGAAACTGTTGAGGAACTTGGATAGATTTTTAGGATAAATAGTTTTTAAACTGTTTAAATCTCCCGAATCAAATTGAAAGAAGGAACTTTTA
This sequence comes from bacterium, assembly GCA_021779915.1. Lineage (GTDB taxonomy): Bacteria > Patescibacteriota > Minisyncoccia > CAIUEV01 > CAIUEV01 > JAJXZR01. The sequence goes on along the minus strand of JAJXZR010000032.1, from coordinate 18,724 downwards.
ATTTCTTCCAATATTTCTTTGGCGCGTGCCTCGCTTTGTGCGGAAGTGACTAGTCTCAAATTAACATCAAAATTATTTTTTTTAGATTTTCTCTCAATTGCTTCAATAAGAGCCTCTTCCCCAGACGTTAGAACATGTTGTTGTCTGTCTCCAGCCAGTTTATTTTCTTCGCTTAAGGAACTATCTTTTTTTGTTCCAAGAAACAAGTTTTTAACAGAAGAGAAGAAAGAATCTCCCGCTTTGTTTTTGGCCTGAGAAAAAGTTTTTCCCTGTTTCATCTCCCGCGCGACAACCTCTCCCTTGGAGTTTGTTTGTTTGTTTTTCGGCAAGACTACAATTTGAAACGAAGCCCCTTCTCTTTTTGGATCGAGTTTAGAAAAAGAATTAGTGATATTGTTGAGGGGGTCGCTAGGGAGACCTTTATAAGTTTTAAAAGGAAGATAATCCTCTTTAGCGAGTTTTAAATAGCATCCAGCACAAGCTCCTCGAGGTAAGAAAATATTATATCCACTTACTTTTTCAACTGAAGCAAAAGGAAAAAAACTGTGAATCTGCTTCTCGGTTATGTTAGCTTTTTCCCTAGGAACTGCAAAATAAAAGGCAATGCCGTCTTCGTTAAAAGGTATGGCAATTTCCATTGTGAAATAGGGATACTTAATCATTCTTTGCAAGAAACCTTTGGGCTTGATGTCGCTAAGAGTTGAGTATAGATGCTCCATAACAGAAATTTTTTCCTTGACAGCTTCCCCCACGTCGGTTCTTCCCAAAGAGGAATCATTTTTACCCATAGAATCAGAGGGCGGGACAGAAACTCTGAAAAACGCCATCTTAAAGACTTGCCCCAGCCTTTTTTGTTGTCGCCAGTAAGTGAAAATAAAATAAATTAATAAAGCAGAAAGAAAAAGAATCAAAATTCCAATCGCCCAGAGAGTTAAGGAATTGTTAATAGCTAAAGTAAAATCAGGAACAGTTCCTGCTGAAAAATTGACATTTGGTTTTATATTTTGCGAAGGCTGAAGCATTTTATATTAATTTGAAATTAGAAATCAGAAACTTGGAATGAAATCTAAATTTACAAATTTTCAAATCTTAAATTTATTTCAAAAAATCTAATACTAAGTCCCTTATACTCCTAATAAAGATATTTTTTAAATTAAAAATTTACTGATTTTAAATTTTAAAGTGTATCGTTAGTTTGTTCTATTACTTCTTCCGTTTCGATTATGTCTCCTGAGGATACCCCATCTCCTTCAGAAAGTCTTAACAGCCTTACTCCCTGAGCGTTTCTTCCAAGGATAGGTATGCGGGAGAGCGGAGTTCTAATAACATGTCCCCCGAGAGAAGTAAGAATTAAATCTTTCTTGGCAATTTGATCTTTGGTGATTATTTGGCCTACTACCAAAGCACCGGTTTTTTTGGTCACTTTTATAGTGCGGATTCCGCTTCCTCCTCTGCCTTGAGTGCGGTATTCTTTAAGTTTGGTAAATTTTCCTACTCCGTTGGCGCTGACATTCAAGAGAAATGGGTCAAGCGAGTCCTTAGAAACAATATCCATGCCGACAACTGAATCGTTCTCTTTGAGTCTCATTCCTCTTATTCCGGCGGCTGAGCGTCCGAGAGGTCGGGCTTCTTTTTCAAAAAATCTAATTGCTTGGCCAAAAGAAGAAATCAAAATAATCTCATCTTCTCCGGAACTGCCCTTGACCCAGCGAAGTTCGTCTCCTTCTTTGAGTTTTAAGGCAATCAGGCCGTTTTTTCTTACATTGGCGAAGGCTTCTCTTTCCGTTTTCTTAATAACTCCCTTTTTGGTGACAAAAAAGAAATATTTTGGGGCGTTTCCGTTAAAAAGACTGATTATGGCTGAAACCTTTTCCTCGCTTCCCAATTGAAGGAAATTGACCAATGCCTGCCCTTTGGCAGTTCGAGAAAACTCTGGCAATTCATAAGCTTTCATTTGAAAAACTCTTCCCAAAGTGGTAAAAAACAAAATGTCAGCGTGAGTGCTAGCGATAAACATGTGGCTCACTGCATCATCAGACTTCTGGCTTGTTCCGATCACACCCTTGCCTCCTCGATGTTGAGTCTTGTAATTTTTGGGGCTAACTCTCTTGACATAACCACTCTTGGTGACGACAATCATTGTGTCCTCTTCAGCTACCAAATCTTCCTGAGAAAAATCTTTTACACCTCGAGACATGACTTTAGTTTTTCGTTCATCGGCATATTTTTCTCTTATTTCCAGCAATTCTTCTTTGATTATCCCAATAACCAATTGGACAGAAGCTAAGATTTTTTCCAATTTTTCCACTAGTTTTCTTTTTTCTTCCAATTCATCCTCGATTTTTTTTCTTTCCAGTCCAGCCAGAGTTTGCAGTTTCATTTCGAGAATAGCAGTGGTTTGCAAATCGGAGAATTTGAATTTTTCCATTAATTTCTGATGAGCTATTTCCTTGGTGGCGGCTTTTTTGATTACCGCGATAATTTCGTCAATATGATCGAGAGCTTTCTTTAGTCCTTCGAGAATGTGCATTCTTTCTTTGGCCTTCTTCAGCTCAAATTCCGTTCTTCTCCTCACCACTTCCTTTCGGTGGGCGATAAAATATTCCATTACATCTTTCAATCCCAAAACTCTGGGTTGGATCCCATCAACCAGCGCCAGCATATTGACATTAAAAGCTTTTTGCAGATCAGTATAAAGGAATAGTTTATTCAGAACTTTATTAGGTTGAGCGTCTTTTTTGAGTTCGATTACCACCCTCACTCCGTCTCGATCAGATTCATCTCGGATATCTCGGATGCCTTCTATCTTTCCGGACTTAATGAGATCGACAATCTTGATGATAGTTTGAGCTTTGTTAGTTTGATAGGCAATTTCTCTTACTACGATTTGGAAGCCTCTCTTGCCTTCCTCGATTTCAGCCTGGGCTCGGGTAACAATTCTTCCTTTCCCGGTAGCGTAAGCCTGAAGGATGTCTTGTTTATTGAAGATAGTTCCTCCGGTAGGAAAATCAGGACCTTTAATAAATTGCATTAAATCTTCCACGGAAGCTTCGGGATTATCAAGAAGGTGAATCAGGGCATCAACCACTTCTCCCAAGTTGTGAGGCGGAATATTGGTTGCCATTCCCACTGCAATCCCCATCGTTCCATTGAGGAGCAATTGAGGAAGTCTTGTGGGGAGCACCTTTGGCTCTTCCCGACTAGCATCATAGTTGGGCACGAAATCGACAGTTTCTTTTTCGATGTCAACAAGCATATCTTCGGCACCTTTTGTCATTTTACACTCGGTGTATCTCATTGCCGCAGCGCCGTCCCCATCCATTGATCCGAAATTCCCTTGACCGTCAACCAAAGGGTAACGAAAAGAGAAATCCTGCGCCATGCGAACCATCGAATCATAAACGGCAACATCCCCGTGAGGATGGTATTTTCCCAAAACATCTCCAACAACAAGGGCGGATTTTCGATATTTAACATTGTGTCTTAAACCGAGATTGTGCATAGAGTAAAGGATTCTTCGATGTACGGGTTTTAGTCCATCCCGAACGTCAGGTAGGGCGCGTGAAACAATTACACTCATGGCATAATCCAAATAGGATTCTTCCATTTCAGCGACTAGTTCTCTATTCTTAATAGTTTCAGTAGACATTGGTATTGCGGTGCTTAGGGATTAATAATCAAAAACATTTACAGGAAAAGTAATAAAGCAAACTGCCTATAATGAGCATGGAAAAAGGAAATACTACTTTTTGGAAAGGAAAATAAACTTTTCCCCCGTTTTTTTTCTTCAAAGTTGCGTGTATGAGACTGCCTGCCCAAAACAAAAAAGTTCCAACAGCAATACCAAAGACAATTTTGTCAATCCCCCAAAGAGTATTCAGAGGAACATTGAGATATTTAAATTCCCAAAGAGAAAAAAATGTTGAAGCGTAAACGATGAGAAAAGTAGCAATCCCGCTTAGTGAGTTCAGCTTACCTCTCTTTTTTAAATAGTTCCAGCACCAAGCGGTAATAGAAAGAGTGAGACCACCAATCCAGAGAGCAGAAATAAAGTCGTCTACACCGAGTTTTTCTGAAAGACCCAATCCTCCTGCTACAACAACTGTGCAAACTGGGCAAACTGCCTGAGCCTTTTCAATCTGAGGAAACCATGCCAACCCAGAAACCAAAAAACAAAGAACCATAAAGGGTCTTTTCATTTTTATATTTTATGCTTTTTATTCTCTGCTTGTATAAATATAAAGGAAGTTTTTAATATTGGGAAACAATCTTAAATAATACTAAAAAGTCTAAAGTGGGAAAAAGTTTTAAGTTTTTTTGGTTTTCTTGTTGCGGAACTCGCTTCGCTCAGACAGTCCTCACAAGAAAACCAAAAAAACTGAAAACTTTTTCCCACTTTAGGCCAATCTGATATACAATATCAAGTAGTTTATGCAAATATTTGCCCAAATCAATAAAATCAGTTATACAACAAGCTGTAAAGCTTATTTTAGGAATATTTTTATTAAACTACTCATGTTTTCCGATTGATCAATCCCTCGGTTAATTAAGAATAATCCGAATTGATCAAAAAGACGAAGACAGAGGCTAATCAAATAAGGGAATACAATGGTAAAACAAGAAGCTAAAACAACGGGAGGGAAAGAAATTTCCCCAAAGACGGTAGAAAACGAGATAAAAAGCGAAGTTGTTTCTGTGCAACAAGAAACAAAACAAGAAGAGAACATCTTCTCTAATTTGCCGGAAAAAAGATTGCCGGATTTTGAAGGTCTGCTCAAGGCAGGAGTTCATTTTGGCCATCAAAAAGGACGCTGGAACCCAAAAGCTGACGGCTATATTTTTGGAGAAAAAAACAAAGTTCACATCATCAACCTCCAAGACACTTTAAAAGGCTTGGAAAAGGCTTTGAACAAGATTGAACAGATAAAAAAGTCAAATGGCAAAATTTTGTTCCTTGGAACCAAACGGCAAGTTCGCAAAATTGTTGAACATGCCGCTAAAATAACCCAAATGCCTTACGTTACTGAAAGATGGCTGGGGGGGACTCTGACAAACTTTGGAACGATTAAAAAGAGAGTGGAAAAATTACTCGATCTCGAAACCAGAGACAAAGAAGGAAAACTAAACCACTATACCAAAAAGGAACGCTCAATGCTCAGAAAGCAAATTCAGGATTTCGAGAAAAATATGGGAGGTCTTCGAACTCTCAGAGAGCTCCCGAATGCGATCGTCATTGTTGGAATTAAAGAAGAGAATACGGCTTTTAGAGAAGCTAAAAAAACCAACATCCCGGTTATTGCCATTTCCGATACCAACGTTGATCCCGAACTAATCGATTTTCCAATTCCCGGAAACGACGATGCGGTGAGGTCAGTTGAGCTTATTATGAGCCATATTGTTAGAGAAATTAAAAATTAAAAAAGTGTTTATTTAACGTGCAATTAATAGTTTAAGATATCTTGTTAGTGTGTCATCCCGGGCTTCTTGCCTACCGGCAGGCAGGGACCCAGGATCCAGAGAGTTATATTAGACTAATAAAATATTATTTTCCTGGATCCTCGCTTTCGCAAGGATGACACGTATTTTTTTAACTTTAAATTTGTTTGCCATGCCAATTTCACTCGAACAAATAAAAGAGCTTAGAGAAAAAACAGCGGTTAGTATTGCTGAATGCAAGGTTGCCTTAACTGAAGCGAACGGTGACATCGCTAAAGCTGTTGAAATATTACGCAAGAAAGGGATTGAAACGGCCAATCGAAAATCCCAAAGGGACGCCAAAGAAGGGATCGTTGCTTATTATATCCATAGCAATAACAAAGTTGGTGCCATGGTGGAAGTGTATTGTGAAACTGATTTTGTTGCCAAAAATCAAGACTTTTTGGAATTGGGAAGGAACCTGGCAATGCAAGTGGTGGCTGGCAATCCTAAGGGTTTGAATCCTGAAGATATTTCCGACGAGGAAATCCAAAAAGAAAAAGAGATTTATAAAGAACAGCTTATCAAGGCGGGCAAGCCTCAAGAAATCGTGGAAAAAGCCATGGAGGGGAAGGTAACAAAGTTCAAAGAGGAAAATGCCTTGATGACCCAAGCTTTTATCAAAGATCCAGGAAGAAAAATTGTTGATGTTTTAAATGAGACAATCTCCAAAACCGGAGAGAATATTAAAATTGGAAAATTCATACGATTTGAGATCTAGAATAGAAGATTTAAGATTTAAGGGCAAATACTCTTTGCTTAAATTATAAAATATACAAATGGAAAATAGTACGATCATGATGATAGAGGACGATGAAATGATTGCTGAAATTTATAAAAAGCAGATGGAAAAGTCAGGTTTTAAGGTTATTATAGTCGATGATTCCACCAAAGCTGCTGAAGAAATTAAAAAAACTGAACCAGATTTGGTTTTGATGGATCTTTTGATGCCAGGTGGTGGTGGGATAGAGATTCTAAAACAACTCAAAGATTGGTCGGGAAAGACAAAAAAAATCATTTTTTCTAATGAGCAGGAATCAGAAAAAGTTTCCGAAGCCAGAAGTTTGGGAGCAGACGGATTTTGGGTTAAAGCCAGTTTTACCCCATCCCAACTGATCGAAGAAGTGAAAAAATTAATTTGAAATTTGAAATTTTAAATTATATTACTATGGCAAAAAAACTACTAATTGTGGAGGACGACAAAGAAATAGCAGAAATCTACGAACACAAATTTAGAGAAGAAAAATTTGAGGTGAAGAAAGCACAAAACGGAGCGTGGGGGCTTAAAATGATCAAAGAAGAAAAATTTGATTTAGTAATCCTTGATATGTCTATGCCGGCAATGAACGGACAGGAAATGCTTGAGAAAATTAAAGAAGAAAAGGAAAAACACGGGTATCCGGCGATTTTTGTTCTTTCCAACACCGCTCTTGATGATGAGCTGAAAATGATGCGCGAAGCCGGAGCTGACAGGGCTTTTGTCAAAATTAGAGTAACCCCCAAAGAAGTCTATAAAGAGGCTGTAAAAATTATTAACAATTCCCAATGAATTTTTCCCAAAAGATTTCCATTCACAAAACTCCCGAAGAAATCGGCAAAACGGCAACCCTTGGAGGATGGGTTTTTCGGAAAAGAGACCATGGTAAAGTCAGTTTTATCGATTTAAGAGATTCGACAGGCATTATTCAATTGGTAGTGACTGGGGATACGGAAATTATCAATTCCAGCGAGGACTCTTGGGGTCTCGAAAGCGTTATTTTGGTTGAGGGGCTAGTCAAAGAAAGACCAGCTTATTTGGCTAATGCTGAAATTGAAACTGGACATGTTGAAATGGAAGTAAAGAAACTCGAAGTACTTTCTGCCACAACTGAAGCTTTACCACTAGATATTAGCAAGGATATTGATAAAGTCCATTTGGATACGCTTTTTAACTATCGCGCTTTAACTCTCCGAAACCCCAAAATGCAGTCTATTTTCAGGTTTAGCGGGAGAATTACTGATGCCTATAAAGAATATTTGCAAAAAGACGGTTTTACGGAAATTCATACTCCCAAAATAATTCCCTCCGCTACTGAAGGAGGAGCTAACGTTTTTCGAGTCGATTATTTCGGCAAAGATGTTTTTCTGGCTCAAAGCCCTCAATTCTACAAGCAGGCGATGGTGGGGGTTTTCGAAAAAGTTTTTGAAATTGGACCGGTTTTTCGAGCCGAACCTCACTACACTTCCCGGCACATCAATGAAATCGTGATGCTGGACGCGGAAATGGGCTTTATTTCCGGTGAAGAGGACGTGATGAAAAAGCTGGAAGGATTGCTCCGATTTATGGTAAAAAAAGTGGAAGAAAACTCAGAATCCGACCAAAAAATCTTAGGGTTTCAAAAAGTGTTACTTCCTAAAGGAGAAATCCCCCGCATTACTCTCACTGAAGCAGTGAAAATTATTAACCAGAAAAAAGGCATCAAAAGCAACGATATTGATCTTGATCCCGAAGGGGAAGTAATTTTAGGTGAATATGCCAAAGAAAAATTCCAAAGCGATTTTATCTTCGTAACAGAATATCCGGTTTCTGGCCGGCCTTTTTATCAGATGCCTTCTTCGGAAAATCCGCTTGTAACCAAAAGTTTCGATATTTTGTTTCGAGGCTTAGAACTGGGAACCGGATCGCAGAGAATTCATAATCCCAAAGAGCTTATAAAGAGCATGAAAGCTCACAGTCTCGACCCCAAAGATTTCGAAGATTATCTTAATATCTTCCGTTACGGCATGCCTCCTCACGGCGGTTGGGGACTGGGTCTTGAAAGAATGACCAAGCAATGGCTTGGACTCAAGAACGTCCGCCTGGCTTCTCTTTTTCCTCGAGATGTAAAAAGAGTCTCACCCTAGTTTTTTAGAAAAAGACTATTTTGATATATATTACTTGACTTTATTTAACAAGGTAGTGCATAAAAATAGTACGCAGATTTGTGCACAGGATTAATCCCGTCGTCGTGAGCTTCTTGGCGGATATTGCTGTAGCCTCCTTAACAACCTTGGCGGACTTTGTCCGCCGAAGCTCGCTTCGGCGACCGAAGGCGGAGAGGGAGGGATTTGAACCCTCGGTGAGTTGCCCCACACACGCTTTCCAAGCGTGCGCACTAGACCACTATGCGACCTCTCCAAGAAATGAGTTTATCAAGTTAGAAAGTTTTTAAAGTTCTTAAAGTTATTAAGATGATAACTATACAAAACTAAGATAAATTAAGCAATTTGTAAACTTTTTGTGCTTGTAATACTTAGAAAAGCAAAAAGCACCCGTCTGAGACGGATGCTTTTTAAAATCGGTACAGCAAAATAGATTAGTTTGTCTTTGTCTTAGAGCTCTTTGAGGCACTGTAGCTGGTGTATTTATTCTTGTCTTTCTTTGATACTCTAATTTTGAAAGAGTATTTCGTGTTAGGCAGGAGACCGTCAATCTTAAGAGTTCTTATGCCTTTTTTGTCAAGAGACTTTTTTTCAAAAAGCATATCCTCCGTTTTCATCGTACTCTTGTTCTTGACCTTGACTTTTATATCTACGTCCTTCTTAGCATAAGCGAGGTATAGAATTTTGAGAGTAATCGAACTAGACGTCCGATTTTTAACGCTCGTGATTTCCGGAAGGGTCTTGGCGCTTGCCAGAGAGAAACTTAAAATTAAAAGCAAAGCAGAAAGTGAACAAACAACTTTTTTGTATGATTTGATCATTTTTAATTGATTAATATTTATTTTTTTATTTGCTCGGGGTTTCGACCTCTTACGACCCTTGGATATTATTAAATATTCCTGTTAGCATTCTAACCGTGAATAAAAAACAGTCAAAATTTCTAAAAAATAATTTTAAAAAGGTGAAGGAAAAATTTTTTGAAAAGGAAAAAGAGGGAGAAAAGAGTTCGGAAAACAAGCTGAAAGCGAATTTAATAAAGGAAAAAATAGGGAAACTATACAACCTTGACGCTATCAAATTCCATAGGACAATCCATAAATTCGCAACAGGTTTGATTGAAAAGTATGGAAGAGAAAAATGTTTGGAATATCTTTTTTATCATGTTCTGATTGGCAGTACACCGCAAGTTAATCCTGAGAATTTCCCGAAAAATAGAATTGATTTTGAAGGGGAGGAATCTATAGAGAATTTTGTTGCGGAGCTATATAAGTCAAGCTCTACGACGATTAGTTGATTGGATATTTGATTGGGGAATAAAAAGAGAGTAATTAGTAGAAAGTGGAAAGTCAAAAGTAGAAAGTCAAAGCATCGCCTATGGTGACTTTCAATTGATTGTCGCGAAGCGACTCCAAAACTTTTAACTTGCAACTTTCAACTTTTAACTAATGCACGGGTGATTAGCTCAGTTCCCTCCAAAGGCGGACAGGGGTTAGAGCGGTCGCCTCAGGCGACAGGCCACAGGTTCGCCCCAGTCATCCCAGTCATTCGACGGGACACAGTCCGACGGGGCGCCAGGTTGAATAACCTGGCGAGTCCTACACATTTACAATATTATTGGGTGATTAGCTCAGTTGGTTAGAGCGTCTGCTCGACACGCAGGAGGTCACAGGTTCGAGTCCTGTATCACCCACCGGAATTAGTTTAGAAAGTTTAGAAGGTTTTGAAAGTTTAGAAAGTTACTTTTTAAACTTTATAATTTTCAAATTATTTTCTTTCTAAACTTTCAAAACTTTTCACTTTCTAAACTAATTTTCGGAACGTAGCATAGTTGGTTAATGTGCAGGGCTGGGGGTCCTGAGACCGCGGGTTCGAGTCCCGCCGTTCCGACAATTCGGAAAAGGCTGTAGAGATTTAGGGTTTCCGCCCGAGGCGGACCAGGTTGGATAACCTGGCGAGTCCCGCCGTTCCGACAATTTTTTGATTAGTTCTCACTTTTTCCACTCCTTTCAATCTTATGAAAACGGTAGTTGTTTTGCCGGCTTACAATGCTGCGAAAACTTTGGAAAAAACGGTTCAAGATATTCCCAAAAATCTGGTTCAAGAGATTATTTTGGTGGATGATTTCAGCGGAGATGAAACCTTGAAAGTAGCCAGAAAATTAGGGCTTACAATTGTCAAACATTCCAAAAATCGTGGCTATGGAGCCAACCAAAAAACTTGTTATAAAACGGCTCTCAAAAGAGGGGCGGATATCATAGTAATGCTCCACCCAGACTATCAGTACGACCCCAAACTGATCAAACATTTTGTTGAATTTATCCAAGAAGGATATTTTGACGTGATGTTGGGGTCAAGAGTTAGAAGCCGCAAAGAAGCGCTAGAGGGAGGAATGCCAAAATACAAATATTATTCCAATCGTTTTTTAACTTTTATTGAGAATTTGGCTACTGGCTATAATTTGTCTGAATGGCACACTGGAATGAGGGCTTACAGCAAAGAAACGCTTCTTTCCCTAGATTTTATCCACAATTCCAACGATTTCGTTTTTGATAGCCAGGTGCTTTTTCAAGCAATCGAAAAAGGATATCGTATCGGAGAAATTTCCGTTCCCGTTCGGTATTTTCCAGAAGCCTCCAGCATTAATTTTACGCGAAGTCTAAATTATGGCTTAAGGACTCTATTTCTAGCACTTCGTTATTATTTTAAGCATTTGTTTTAGGAAATAGGTTTTTGGTTTATAATAAAAATAAAATCAGAAGGGTTTTTAAGAAAATTGTGAAATATTATTATCTGGTTTTCTTATCTAATAAGGGTGTCATCCCGGGCTTGACCCGGGATCCAGGAGAGCAATATTAGCCTTATAAAATGTTCTTTTGTCTAGTTTTTTATAAATACACAACCAACTAGTATCCTATTAGTCTAACTGGATCCCGGGTCAAGCCCGGGATGACACGAAAGACAATGGGCAATAAGTGTTTTTGTATTTATTAACAATTCTAGATTAATCGTGAAAAGTAACACTTCATTTCAATAAAAAATGCAAAAAATAAAAAATCTTCTTTACAACGACCTCTTCGTCTACGGAATCATCATTATTCTTGGTTTCCTCCTTTACTTTAAGTCTTTATTTTTTAACTTCGTTTATTTAGATGACAACGAGTTGATCCTCAATAATATAAATTTTTTGTCGGATATACATAACTTTTTCACGGCTTTTACTACGGATGTTTTTCATGTTTCTCATGAAGCGGCTGTTTATTACCGTCCCCTTCTTACAGTTTCTTTCATGTTTGATGCGATTTTGGGTGGAGCCTCTCCTTTTCTTTTCCATTTGTCCAGTACCATTATCCATCTAGTCGCGTCTATTCTAGTGTTTACGCTTCTTAACAAATTACGCTACCAAAGAGCTGTCTCGTTTTTTCTATCCATTATATTTTTGGTTCATCCGGTGCTGACCCAGGCCGTTTCTTGGGTACCTGGCAGGAACGATTCCTTGCTGGCAGTCTTTGTTCTCGCCTCGTTCATATTTTTTCTTGGGTATCTCGAAGAAAGAAAAACAAGATCAATAATTCTGTCGGTCTCTTTCTTTGCCCTTGCGATGTTTACGAAAGAAACTGCCATCGTCTTGCCCTTTATGTGCCTGATGTACCTTTGGGCGGTTAACTTTTTGCGTTGGAAAGTAGTTAGTCGATTTCTACTTGGTTGGTTTTTAGCCTTGTGTGCCTGGTATCCCCTTCATAGCCTTGCCATGAAAAATCCGATTCCAATGACCGTCAAAGATATGCTGGAATCCCTTTTCAAAAATATGCCGGCTAGCATTCAGCTTCTGGGGAAAATTTTCTTTCCTTTCAATTTGTCAGTTCTTCCCAATATTTCCGACACCACTTTTTTTTGGGGAATTGGATCAATTCTACTCATCATTATTTTAGTGGTTTATTCATGGAAAAAGGAAAAATTTTACAAAAATAGCTACAAAATGATGCTTTTTGGGTTAGCTTGGTTTTTTCTTTTTCTAATCCCGTCTTTTGTAAGACCAGACCCGACAATCATTGCAGATTTCATTGAACACAGAGTGTACCTGCCAATTGTTGGGATTCTAATTTTTCTGGTTGAAAGTCGATTTTTTGACAATCTCAGGGGAAAAATGAAAAAATTATTTTTAATAGCTGGATTTGTAGTTATAGTAGTATTTTTCACCGTTACCTTTTTTCACCAGAACAATTTCGCAAACAGAATTGCTTTCTGGAAAAATGCCTCGGAAAATTCTCCTCATTCTCCCCTCGCACAAAGAAATATGGGAGCAATGTACCAACTGGACAATCGAAACGACTTAGCTAAAGAATATTATTTAAAAACCATCGCCCTCCATAACCTAGAGCCGATGGTTCACAGCAATCTCGGTCTTATTTATGCAGATGAAGGCAACTATTCCGAGGCGGAAAAAGAGTACCAGACTGAAATATCCTTCAATCCCACCTATGCCAATGCTCATTTTAATCTGGGATTGCTTTATTACAAAACGAATCGCTTGAATCAGGCAAGAAATGAATGGGAAAAGACTTTGGAAATCAATCCCGATTATACAGACGCCACAAACGCTCTAAGCATAATAAACACCGCCGAAAAATAAATGACATTTTCTTTACAGGATTTTTATCTCGAGGTATACAGGATAAGTTAGAAAGTTCATCAAGTTCATAAAGTTCATCAAGATTTTCCCACTGTCATATTGAATTTGTTTCAGAATCCTATTCTTTATAAACTTTATAAACTTTATAAACTTTACGAACTAATCTATGTTAACTATCCGCCTTAGCCGTATTGGCAAAAAAAATTCTGCTTTTTTTCGAATCGTTGTAATGGACAAAAGAAAATCTTCTTTTTCAGGGAGGTTTCTGGAAATTTTGGGTCACATTAATCCTCATACTAAAGAAAAAAGTGTTAAAAAAGAAAGAGTGCTTTATTGGCTTGGGGTTGGCGCACAGCCTTCCGATCGAGTTTACAATTTTTTAGTAGCCGAAAAAGTGATTGAAGGGAAGAAAAGAGCAAAAAAGATGCGCCCAAAAAAGAAGGGTGCGGAGGAAACAGCGGAACAACCAGTGGTAGCTCCTGAAGCTCCAAAAGTAGAAACGCAAACTCCAGAGGTAGCAGTTGAGATTGAAAATGAGATTAAAACTGAGGAAAAGGCAATAGTTTCTGAAACAACGGAAGAAGTTGCTTCAGAAGTAACTCCTCAAACAGAGGAAGTAAAGGCTGAAGAAACTGTATCTGAACTAGAAGAGGAAGAAATAAAACCTGAGGAAATCAAAGAAACAAAAGATCAAAAGAGTAAAGAACCTGAAACTACTCCAGAAGATTCAGAAAAGGTTGAAGAAAGAAAGAAAAAATAAGAAATTGATGTAAGAATTTATTTAATGAGGCGTTTGCATCATTCAAGTGAATTCTTTTTTCTGTGTCATCCCGGGCTTGACCCGGGATCCAGAAGAATAGCATTAGTCTGATAAAATTTTTTTTCGAGTAGTTTTTTAATATTCAGTATTTAAATAATATCCTATTAGATTAACACTACCCTCCTGGATCCCGGCTCGGGGGCCGGGATGACACGAAAAGTAATGAATGACATGATAAAATTTTGAATAATAGAGAGTAACAAATAATTTTCACAAACCAATGTCTAAAATCAGAGTCCGCATCGCTCCTTCTCCTACGGGACTCTTTCATTTGGGTAATCTTAGGTCTGCTCTTACTAATTTTCTTTTTGCTAGGAGTCAAAAAGGGACTTTTATCGTTCGCGTAGAAGATACCGACCAAGCAAGATTAGTTCCAGAAGCGATCCCCGATATGCTTGAAAGTTTGAAGTGGGTTGGGATTGAAGTGGATGAAGGGGTTATAGGGGTAGAAAGTAAAAATCCAGAAAAAGCAACTTACGAAGAAATCAGAAAAAGTATCGTTCAAAAAGGAGATTTTGGATCCTATGTTCAGTCCGAAAGGCTTCCTATCTATCAAAAGTATATTCAAGAGCTTCTTGATAAGGGTTTGGCGTATTACTGTTTCTGTAGTAGTGATAGGCTCAAAAGCCTCCGAGATTACCAAAATTCCAAGAAAATGCCTCCCAAATATGATCGCGCCTGTCTTAAACTGTCTGAAGAAAAAATCGAAGCAAGATTAAAAAAAGGCGATCCTTATGTTGTGAGACTCAAATCTCCTGAAGAAGGAACGACTGAATTCAACGATTTAGTTAGAGGAAAAATTGAGATAGAAAACAAAAATTTGGATGACCCTGTTCTTATGAAATCAGATGGTTTCCCTACTTATCACTTTGCCGTAGTGGTAGATGACCATTTGATGGAAATTTCCCATGTTTTTCGAGGTGAAGAATGGATTCCGAGCACTCCCAAACACATCTTAATTTATCAAGCTTTCGGTTGGGAATCTCCTCAAATCGGCCATTTACCAACAGTTCTTAGCATGAAGGGAGGAAAATTAAGCAAAAGGGACGGGGATGTTTCCATTGCCGATTTTCGTAGGAAAGGGTATCTTCCAGAAGCGATTGTGAACTTTATCTCTCTCCTTGGCTGGAATCCAAAAAGTGAGAAGGAATTTTTCACTCTTTCCGAATTGATTCAAGAATTTGATATGAAAAAACTGAACAAGGCTGCTCCCCGTTTTGATTGGGAAAGACTGGATTGGTTTTCTTCTTTTTACGTGAAGCAAAAATCCGTTTCAGAGCTGGTTGAGCTTTGTTTACCTTATGTTAAGGATAAAACCCAAAACAAGAGCCTTATCGAAAAAATTGTCAAAGTCCAACAACCTCGTATGAAAGTGTTGAGTGATATACTCGTGGGGGTAGAGTTTATTTTCGATCTTCCAGAATATTCAAAAGAATTGCTTGCTTGGAAAGAAATGAATTTCTCTGAAACAAAAGAATCTCTTGAAAAAGCCAAAGAAATTATTCAAAAATTAGACGAAGAAAATTTCACTTTGGAAAAAATATCCGAAACGATGCTTCTTGCCTCAGATAAATCCGACCGAGGCCGTCTTCTCTGGCCATTGCGAGTGGCTCTCTCCGGCCAAAAACAAAGCCCCAGCCCGTTTGAGTGTTTGTGGATGCTGGGAAAAGAAGAGTCGATAAGAAGAATTGAAAAGGCGATTAGTGAAATGACGAATGACTAATGACGAATGTCGAATTAATAACAAAATTCGAATATCAAAAAAATTTTTGTCATTTGTATTTCGGATTTAATTTGTCATTAGCCATTTAAAATTCATCATTTTTAAAAAGCTCGTTTTTACGAGCTTTTTAGGTTTTAGGTTTTAAAGGAAGGATCACCTTCGTTGGAAAAGAAGTTTCCTCTAGAAAGGTATTCCTGAACAAAATTGGAAAGTTGTTCATTACTGGGTTGTCCGATGTTAACCATTGGGGAATGGTTGCACTCGGGGCAATCTTTTCGGTATCCTGCAACCGGCAGGCCACATTTAGGACAACGACACATTGGCATTTCTCCTTTCATTTATTTTCGTTTCAAAAAATCATCCATTTCTTCCATTTTGAGGACTAATCCATTATGCATGCTTCTGGGAACCAAAAAAGTCCAATCGCTAAAACGGTCCCTTTCATCATAAGGGTCAGGAAAATTGTTTTTCCCACCAGAAAAATCCAAAGACTTTTCATCCAATTGCTTCAAATTTTCTTTTTTCACTGTCTTTTCCTTTGTTTTTTATTTCAAAGAGCTGATTTTTTTCTTAGAGTTTTTAGAAATTATATTATAAAGTAATGGTAAGTCAAAATTAGATAATTAGTTTCTAATTTTGAATAGGAATAGAATCGTCCTCTCCTTTTCAAGGAGAGGTGCCCGTAGGGAGGAGAGGTTAATATTCAAAAGCAAACCCCTTCGTCTCGAGGCGAACCACTTCCCCTTGAAAAGGGGGAGAAGAGTAGTTTCCAAACTTTTTACTTTCTAAACTAATATATGCGCCCCAACGTTATCATCCTCGGTGCTGGTCCAGCTGGCTTGGCTGCTGCTCACAAACTTTCAGAAAATGGAAAATCGGTGGTTGTTTTTGAAAAAGAAAACCAGGTGGGAGGAATCAGCAAGACCATTGAATTCAAGGGCTATCGTTTTGATTTAGGAGGGCATCGTTTTTTTACCAAAAGCAAAGAAGTAAACGAGCTTTGGGAAAAAACTTTAGGCGATGATTTTTTAAAGCGTCCAAGACTTTCGCGTATTTTCTATCAAAATAAATTTTTTGATTATCCGGTAAAACCTCTGAATGCCCTTTCCGGCTTGGGATTTTTCGAATCGATGTTGATCGGATTCGATTTTTTGCGTTCTAAAATATTTCCCTACAAAGAGGAAGAAAATTTCGAGCAGTGGGTTTCCAACCGATTCGGGAAACGGCTTTTCAACCATTTTTTCAAGTCTTATACCGAAAAAGTGTGGGGTATTTCGTGCAGTGAAATTCAAGCTGAGTGGGCGGCACAGAGAATCAAAGGACTTTCCCTTGGAAGTACGCTAAAAAACGCTTTATTCCCGAGTAAAAAGGGAAAAATCAAAACATTGATTGATGAGTTCAGGTACCCCAAATTCGGTCCGGGAATGATGTATGAAAAAATGGCGGAAAACATTGAAAAAATGGGAGGAATCATCCTTAAAGAGCAAGAAGTTATTAAAATTAAAACCAATGGAAATTTGGTGGAAAGTGTGGTGGTGAGAGAAAAAAACGGAAACGAAAAAGAATACGGAGCCGATTTTTTTCTTTCCAGTATGCCTATCACCGGTCTGGCTAGAAAAATCTCCCCCAAAGCTTCTCCGCGCGTAATGGAGGCGGCTAAAAATCTCACTTACCGCAGTTTCATCACGGTCAGTGTCATTTTAGACAATCCCAGTCCCTTTCCCGACACCTGGATCTACATTCACTCTCCCGAAGTGAAGCTGGGCAGAATCCAAAATTTTAAGAAATGGAGCCCCTTTATGGTTCCGGATAAAACAAAAACCGCCTTGGGGTTGGAATATTTTGCCACTGAAGGGGATAAATTGTGGCAAATGCAAGACCAAGAGCTAATTGAACTGGGACTTTCAGAGCTGGAAAAAATCGGTTTGGGCAAAAAAGAAAATTTTGTGGATGGTTTTGTTGCCAGAGTCCCCAAAAGTTACCCGGTTTACAACCAAGATTATCCAAAAAATATCCAAATAATTCGGGACTATCTTGAAAAATTCAACAATCTGCAACCTATCGGCCGCTATGGAATGTTCAAATACAACAATATGGATCACTCCATCCTAACCGGCCTTCTGGCCGCCGATAATATTTTAGGCAAAAAGCACAACATCTGGGAAGTGAATGTCGATGAGGACTATCAGGAAGAAAAGTAAATTCAGCTGTCTAACTTTCCAAACTTTCTCAACCTTCCAAACTTTCCAAACTCATCCCTGAGCTTCGTTTTATTTTTATTTAATAAAAAATTTATCTTTGATTTGTTATTCTGAAATCAAGTTTTTTTAAACTTGATTTCGTGAAAACATTTGAAAAAAATTTTTTAAGCTATCCAAAAGATTTTCAAAATTGGTATTTAAAAAAGAAGGAAATACACGAGAATAACAAGATTCCGTATTTTTACGAAAGGGAGATTTGGTGGTGTGCCATAGGTCTGAACGTTGGGTTTGAACAAGACGGAAAAAATTTCAATTTCGAAAGACCGATTGTTGTTTTAAAGAAGTTTAATGAGTATATCTTATGGGCAATCCCACTAACGAGTAAACAGAAAGTAGGAAAATATTATTACGCCTTTAATTTCAGAAATACTTCTAATATTGCTATTCTTTCTCAATTGAGATTAATCAGTAGCAAAAGGCTTCTAAGGAAAATTGGAACTATTCCAGAAAGAGATTTTTTGGAAATAAAAAATATCATTAAAAACCTCTTATAAAAAAACGACTTCCTCTTTGTGAGAGGAAGTCTCGGAGGCCTAAGCCCATTTACACCTTCACGGTAACCCACAGGGTCGTTTTTGTCAAATCCCATTTGTGCGGGGGTCAGCACATGATATACAATTTCATTGGATAAAAAAACGAAGAGCCAATTTTGCCTCAAGAAAGAATCGTCAGCCGGATTTTTCTAATAAGTGGAAGAAAAGTGATGCTGGACAAAGACTTGGCGGAACTTTATGGAATTGAAACAAAAGCCTTAAAAAGATCTGTCAAAAGAAATATTGATCGTTTTCCATCTGATTTTTTACTTGAATTATCCGAAAAAGAAACTGAAAACTTGAGGTACCATTTTGGCACCTCAAGTTGGGGTGGAACACGCTACAAAAGTTACGCCTTTACAGAACAAGGTGTAGCAATGT
>JAJXZR010000039.1 GCA_021779915.1 bacterium | reverse complement strand
GAATTCCTTGATTGTCATAGAGCAATTTTAGCACAGAAAAACAAGATAGAAAACATTTAATTTTTTGTTCCGTTTGGCGCCCCCTTTGGAACATTCTGGGAATCTTGAAACAAAACTTTCAAAGTTTTATTCCCATCTTTATCAGCCTGATAATTAACCGTCATCCCCGATTTTAAAGCACTCCAATCAACTTTTTCTTCTACTAAATACTGAACATCAGACTCATTTAATCTGTCTTTGAGATTCTGAGGCAGGTTTGGTGAAACAGGGGGAGAAGAAGGACTAACATTCATCGGGGCGGAACTAGCAGAATTATTCTTTGCCAAATAATCTTGAATTTCTTTATTCAATTGATCAGCTTTCGTCTTATCAAAATTCGGATTGTTCTTCTGCTCGGTAATGGAAGAAATATCTGATTTGTTGATTTGATATTTAATTTCTACACTGGCATTTTGTTTTAAAACCAATTTGTCTTGATCGACAGAATCGATGGTTCCATAAACAGCTTTGGGTAAATCGGAAGCCTTATCAAAAAACAAATTGCCGTTAGGATTTGTTACTTGCCGACTGTTATTATTAGCGTTGCTAATTTCTGTACTTTGCGTGGAATTAGATTGACTGGAAAAACTTTGATTCTTCTTTTCCACGACAAAACTGCGGATTAAAAGAGCGGAGAGTAAAACAATAATGATGACCAGAAGGATAATGACGATGCTTTTGAATTTTTCCATTTTTTGATTTCTAAAAGTTTAATAAGGAACGCAAAGACCTTCGCAACCAGTATAAGCACAATTTCCGTTAGCTTGAGAATACATTGAATCTCCTGAACGACCACAACGATGGCTCTCGCTACTTACACTTGCTCCCTGGTCTGATCCTGTCATATGAGCCTCAATAAGTCTCCATCCGCCAGGACAACTAGTCCACGCTGTCGACCATCTCCAACCACAGTCCCCGACATCAGTGAAAACAGTAATATAATCCTTCCCTGGCCAGTTTCCTCGACATTGTCCTCCCAAACAAAGAGCTCCTTCCACATATAAATTACCAGTTCCTCCCCAAGCCCGGCTAACAATAGTTGATCCGCGATTCAAAAGATAAAGGTTCTCTTCTCCAAAAATGTGCATTCGTCCAGGAGCGTAAAAAGTGTGTCCCCCACCCATAGAGATATCTCCCGGATTACTTATATTCCCTCCTTGGTCTACATGAAAAGTACCAGCCGTCCAAGAACTGTTTAGGACTCTGAAGGTCCCGTTAATGTTTTCAAGATAAAGATTAGCGCCATTGTTACCCATAAGCTTTATCGTCCCACCTTCTCCATTGACAGAATCTATCTGAACATATCCATTAACATCAAGTTTAGCTTGTGGATTTGCTCCAATCCCAACACTTCCATTGAATATCCAGTTACCTCCCAGATTAGCTCCGGAATTGAGATCAGCGTAATAATTTATATCATCATCATAATATCTCGTCCCTCGAATCTGTCCGTTAACGTCCAAGGCTCCCGGCCAACCGATATCATTTCTTGGACTCGCCGTTCCAATTCCCACATTTCCCCCGTTGTAATAAATACTGCTTCCATTTTGGCTCCAGAGAGAATTATTAGGCCAAGCGGATTTACAATCTCCCTTGATGCATAAACTCCCATTAGTTCCAAGGTCGCCTATTTTTATTTGAGTAGTCGAACCCGTATTAAGGGGTGCCACTATGTTTGATCCGTCGGCAGGGGGTTCCACCCAGGCGTGGGCGTTGGAACCGCAGGAAACAGAAAGTAGGAATATCGAGAGGAAAAATATTTTTGTTTTCATTTTTGTAAGCGATTAGAATATTTGTTTTTTGATAAAAAATTAATTTTGAAGTTTAATCTTATTGTTTGGTATTATAGAATGAAAATCGAGATATGACAAAAAGAATTTTAAGCGAAATAAAGCGAAAATTATCCAAAACGGATTCCCCAAAAGATTTAGAAACTCTTTGGCATAATTATTTGGGAAAAAAAGGAAGAATCAAGGAGCTTCTTGGTGGACTTTCCAAGCTTCCGGAAAAAGAAAGACGAAAAAAGGGTCCGATGATTCAAAGGTTACAGGTGGAAGTGACTAATCTTTTTAAAAAACAAGAATTAAAAATAAAAGAAAAAGAAAACAAACGAAAATTAGAAGAAGAAAAAGAAGTTTTGGATTATACGATTCCCAAAATTGGGCATTTGCATCCTCTTACGGAAACAACTCGAGAACTCAATTCTGTTTTTCTTTCGATGGGATACAGTATTATGGATGGTCCGGAGATTGAAACGGATGAATATTGTTTAAAGAGGCTCAATGTTCCTGATGACCATCCGGCGAGGGATATGCAGGATACAATTTATATCGAGCAACCAGACATTTTGCTTCGAACGCAGACTTCTTCGATTGAGGCGAGGCTTCTTCAAAACTACAAGCCTCCTTTTAAAGTTGTTTCTCCGGGGAGAGTCTACAGAAACGAAAAAGTAAATCGAAGCAATCACTTTATGTTTCATCAATATCAAGGAGTAGTAGTTTTACCAGAAGCGAGTCTAAAAGACCTTTTTGGGACTTTTACCGCTGTTTTCAAGAAAATGTATGGAGAAAAAGTGGTTGTTCGATACCGCAACAAATATTATCCAGAGGTGGAGCCGGGAGTGGGACCAGATATGCAGTGTTTTTCTTGTAAGGGGAAAGGGTGTCCGATTTGCAAAGGAGTGGGTTGGATTGAAATGGGAGGGGCCGGAATAATTCATCCCAATGTGCTTAAGATGGCGGGAATAGATCCGAAAAAATGGAAAGGTTTTGCTTTTGGACTGGGACTTGATCGTTGGGCAATGGCGAAATACAACATTAAAGACATCAGAACGCTTCTTGGTGGAAGCCTTGCTTATAAATATTACGAAAATGAAAGTACTTTATAGTGACCTTCAAAAATTTGTTCCATCTCTCAAAGCCACTCCCAAACAAGTGGGAGAAGTTTTGACGTGGACTGGATTTATGATGGACGAGATTTCCGAAGTAAAAAATCAAGGCAAGAGGGATTTTCTTTTGAGCCTCGAGGTCAGACATAATCGGGCAGATGGTCTTAGTGTTTTTGGAATTGCCAGAGAAGTGGCTGCTTATTATGGTCTTAAAATCAAACTGCCTATTCACAGGAAGCTTGGTAAAAGCGGAAAAAGCACAATGATTGTTGTTAAAGACAAAAAATTTACCCAAAGAGTCCTTGCCTATGAAATCGATGGAGTGGAAAATTGTGATTCACCGCAGTGGCTTAAGGAATATTTAGCTCTTTATGGGATGAATAGCAAGAGTCTGCTTGTCGATCTTTCTAATTATGTGATGCTTCTTACCGGCTATCCTTCGCATCTTCTGGATAAAACAAAACTTTCGGGAAAATTATGTTGGGATATGAACGAAAAGTTTGGAGAAATTACCACTCTTGACAGTTCAAACATCAAACTTACCAAAAATGAAGAAATTATTTTGCGGGATGACAAAAATATTCTGGCTCTCGCTGGGATTGTGGGTGGTAAAAAAGCGGAAATTGACCAAAAAACCACCTCAATTATTGCGGAAATGGGGATTTATAATCCGGGTACAGTCAGAAAAAATGCCTCTAATCTTGGAATTATGACTGAAGCCGGAATGAGACTTAGCAGGTATCTTGATCCGAATGGTCTAGACTCCGCCATGGCATATTTACTAGAATTAATAGTTTCAAATTTAAAGAATAAAAAATTAGTAATTAAAGAATTCAGCTACTATCCGAAGAAGTATAAACCATCTTGGATTAAGTTCGATCCAAAAAAACCGGCTTTTTATGCCGGAGTGGAAATTCCAGAAGAAAAAGCCGTTAAAATTCTAGAAAATTTAGGTTTTAAAATTAGCAGAAAGAAAAAAGGTCTGTGGGTGCTTCCGCCAGAAGGCAGGATGGACGTTCAAATCGAGGAAGATTTAATCGAAGAAGTGGTTAGAATTTTTGGTTTTAACAAAATTCCGGTTGCCGAAACGCCAGTTTTTCCAGTGGTTTCAAACATTACACCCAAAACCTTGATTCTTGCCGAAAAAATTCAAAACACTCTTTGCGCTTTAGGATTTGATGAAATTTTATCTCCACCCCTAAACAAAAAAGGAGTGAGCTCCCGATGTAATTATCTCCCTTGGTCTTTGGTCGAAGCTCAAAATCCGATCAATGAAGAATATTCCGAGATGCGTCAGACAGTGGTGGTGGGACTTTTGTGCCAAATGGAAGAATACTTGAAACAGAATTTAGATTTTATTAATATTTTTGAAATTGGAAAGGTTTTTGGAAAGGTTGGGAAAAATTACAAAGAACATGATGCTCTGGGCATTTTGATTTACGGTGAAAATTCTATCAATGTTCTAAAAAACAAATTAGAACAGTTGCTTCGCACCCTTGGAGCGGTTGAGATTTCTTATAAAAATTCCGAAACAAAACCGGAAATTGCCAATCCCCATAGTTGTTTTGATATTTTTGTGCAAGGTAAAAAATTGGGAATCATCTATAAACTTGCCCCAGGGACTAACAAAAAGAATGTCTATTTTGCCGAGGCGAATTTGTTAGAATTAACAAAATTATTAGAGAAAGTTTCGGAAAATCCAGCAGTGGAGATAACCTCCAAAAATCTGATTTTAGACGCTAACGTAGAACTTAAGGAAACAGATTCCCCTTATGATTTTATGCGGGACGTCAAAAACAAAATCGGCAAAAAGAATTTTTTTGCCCTTTCTATAGTCGATGTTTTTCCACTCAACAGAAAAATCAGATACACTTTTCGCGTTACTTATAATGGTCTTAGCGACCAAGAAGCCAAGAAGCTTCATCTGGAAGTTTTTGGACTTAAACAATAGGATTTTTTAAATAAAGCGACATTATATTAATATGTGTAATCCTGTGGCTACTGTGTCATCCCGGGCTTGACCCGGGATCCAGTTAGACTCACAGGATATTATTTTATTGTATATTTGTAAAAAACTAAACAAAACAACGTTTAATTAGACTAATACTACCCTTCTGGATCCCGGGTCAAGCCCGGGATGACATGAGGAGATCGTCCTATTTTTCCACTGTCAATCTAGCAATCAAATAAGAAATCGTTGACTCGGCTCCTTGGTTTAAATTAATTTCTTTCTCCCCAATTCCATCATAGCATCCACCTGTCGCACAATCATAAACAAACTGGTTTAGTGCATTTTCACCTAAGAACCAGCGAAAAGCCTTGTACATATAATCGTGACAAAGTCCTTTTTTGGTAATGTCGCACAATAATTTAGTTAGTTCCACTATAGAAGTGGCTTCCTCTGGTTGCTGGTCAAAAAGACTTTTTTCTTTTCCTTGGAAAAACCAGCCCTTCTGCCCAACCGGGAAAAATATTTTTTCAGAGAAACTGTTTTTGATTAAAAAACGAGAACTTTTTAGAGCGACCTGAAAATATTTTTCATCCCCGGTTATCCTGTAAGCCAAAAAAAGTGATTCAGGGAGAACTCCGTTTGAATAGGCCAAAAACTTTTCAATCCATTGCCAGTCAGGAGAATTATTTTTTTTAAACCTCTCAAACAAGATATCCGCATTTTTTTTTATCTCTTTTTTAATATTATCACTTTTATTCTGAATAAAATCGAAATACAAGGCTTTGACAAAAAAAGCGATGGAACGGGAGTGGGAAAAGACGATGTTTTTTTCCAAACTTTTCTTAAAAAGACTGTTGGCTTTTTTTCTTATTTCTACGGGGAGTTCTTTTATTGAAGAAATTCGGGAAAGAGCGTAAAGAGCACGAGCGGTTGGATCTTCAGGACTCTCAGTATTGTTCCTTTCTTTTACAAATTTTCTATTTTTATCCACATAATTTCTAAAATAACCGTCTTTGTCTAAAGTGAAGTTTAAAAAAGATAGGTAAATCTTAATATATTTTAAAACTTTTTGGTCTTTGCCTTTTTTGAAATAAAGGGACAGGGCAAGCATTGCTCTGGCGTTGTCGTCAACAGTATAGCCACTTTCTTTGTCCGGCTCGGAAAGCTTTGCGAACTGAATTATTCCAAAATTATCTGTCATTTTTAGGATGTGGGAAATATTGATTGGCGGAAGAGTTTTGATTTTTTGTGATTTTTTCAGGTATCTGGCGAATATTTGAAAATAAGACAGTGAAACGTTTTGCCAAGTCATTTTACGAGTTTTGAAATAAGCTATTCTGCCCATTTTTTCTCTCTTCTTTTCGCTCTTTAGGAGCTTTAAAATAGCTCTTTCATATTCTTTTGAATTTTTAGTCGGGACCATGATTCCAGTTTTTTCAGAAAGAGCTTCTCGCGCCTGCGAAAAATCAGTAGAAACGACAGGACGACCCGCTCCCAGGGCATAAGAAAAAGTGCCTGATACGGCTTGGTTAACATCGATAGAGGTGGCAATGTAAATATCCGTGGCTTTGAGGAAAAGGATTAGGTTGTCAAGATCTTGATAACGGTTTATGAATTTTACGTTTTTCGTCAAACTCAATTCTTTCACTTTTCGCTCAAGGCCTTCTCTATATTTTTCGCCCTCGTTTTTTTTAATAACCGGATGGGTCGCTCCTACAACCAAGTAAAGGGTTTCGGGAAATTTTTTTACGACTTTAGGAAGCGATTCGATTACGTACTCAATCCCCTTGTTGGGGCTCAAGAGTCCAAAAGTCAAGAGAACTTTCCTTTTGGTAAGTTTTAATTTCTTTTTACTTATCTGGCTTTTTTCGAAGGGAAAAGAATGGATTCCGTGGGGAACGACAGAAATTTTGCTACTTTTTATTTTGTAATCCCTGATTAAGATTTGTTTTGATCTTTCGGTCATTACGACAATTTTTTTGACTTTTGAAGCGATTTTTTTGGTAATAAACAGCATTTTTTCTTTCGGTTTTGGGATGATCGAATGAAATGTAACGAAAGCCGGTTTTTTCAGAATAGTAAGAAAATCGAGGAGATATTCTCCATAATCGCCACCAAAAATGCCAAATTCATGTTGAATGTTTATAAGAACAACATTTTTTTGCAAATTGAGAAATTTAGCGCATCTTGAGTAATCTTCTCTTTTCTCTTTAACTATCTTGCATAGAACATCTTTTCCATAGCGGGAGAAGTCATCTTTCCTTTTGACCGCAACCACTTTAAAATCAAAACTTTTGGAAAAAAGATACTTAAACATTGTGAACAGGTCACAAGTAAAAGTCGCTATGCCACACTGAGTTGGCGGAAAAGTCGAAAGAAAGATTATTTTAGGTTTGCTACGCAACAAAGAAGATTTAAGATTTAAAATTTAAGATTTTTCCCGTGTCATCCTTGGCGATTGCCTACTAACACAGCTTTTGCAGTGATAAAGTCAATTTACTCTGGTTTTTATCACTGTCATCCCGAGCTTGTCGAGGGATCCCTTTAGAGTAAAACTGATTCAAATAGTTGAAATATTGCTGAAAGGTAAATAGTGGGAGTCCAATCCTTCAATAGTATTCTTCCTGTTTTTTTCGTTTTTCCTTTTAAGGGATCCCTCGACAAGCTCGGGATGACAGACTGTGTAGGGGGTGACACAATGCTAACATTTCTTCGTAAAACAATTATTCCTCTAAATATTATTCTTCCTAATCTCAACTAAAAGTTCATTCAAATCAAATGATTTAGCAGCAATGACTTGGTCGGCGGCGCCGTAGTAGACGGTTACGCGACCATTTTGTACAATCGCTCCGGTCGGAAAAACGACGTTGCTGACAACCCCGTTTTTTTCCCAAGGCGCATCAGGAGAGAAAAGAGGGTAAGGAAGCCGACCAATAACTTTCTGGGGATTTTTAAGGTCAAGAAGCGCAGCAGCGGCGTGGTAAACTTTTCCCGAGGAAGTATCTTCGACAGCGTGGTAAAGAAGAAGCCAGCCCTCGGGAGTTTCAATCGGCGGACATCCTCCTCCAATATTTCTTATTTCAAACCAATTGCGGGGATCAAGAACGATATGACTCCCCAGTTTTTTAAGATAATCCCGCCAATAATCGTCAGTAAGTTCTTTAAAATCACTAAAATAAATAATCTGGATTCCCGGTAAAATTCTGTGAAAAAGAGCAAATTGATTGCCAATCTTTTTGGGAAGAAGAAAAGCGTCTTTTTCCCAAAGTAGAACCTCTTTGCCATGTTTTTCTTTGTAATATGATTCAAAGAGAAAATATCTTTCCTGAAGTCCTGAGTCTCGAAAAATATCTTCCGCTTCATCATAAGAAAAAGAAGGAGAAATGAGCCCCTTTTTTTCAAAATTAATCAAATCGGAACTTTCGGCATAAGCGATTCGAGCACTTTCCCCATCATAGGCGGTGTAGAAAAGATAGTAGGTACCATCAATTTGGGAAATGCGGGGGTCTTCTATGCCGTGTTTTTCGTATTCGAATTCTGGAAAAAGCACCGGATGTTCTAATCGGCGAAGGACTTGGTTGTCTTTAAGCTCGCAATATCCGATACTCGAAAAATTCCCTTTTTTTACCGCTCTATAAAACATGTGAGTAATATCCCCAATTTGAACGCAAGTTGGGTTCAAAACCGACTCATTTTCAAACTCGAAATTAGTCTTTTTTAGGATGATTCCTTCATCTTTAACTTCGAGCATCGATTTTGTATTTAGTTTGATTATTCTCTAAATAAATGTAATAAAATTCTAGCAAGAATAAAAGCTTTGGGCAAAGAAGGGGCGAGTAGCGTGTCATCCCCGGCGTGTCGACCGGGGATCCAGGAGGATAAAGAATTATTCTAATTGACCTAATTATACTAATTAACCTAAAAAAGTACCAAGTACCAAACAATAAAAATAAATTTTAGAAATTAGTTTTTAGGATTTTGTTTAGAATAATTAGGTTAATTAGTGTAATTAGAATAATTAGTGAGACTAACCTGGATCCCGGATCAAGCACGGGATGACACATGAAAAAGAAACATATCTTACTTTGTTGTAATTGTAAATTCTCCAATGTTTATTCGTAAAACCGAAGACTTTAAATGTAAAAACTGTGGATATCTCGTGAAGGGCAATGGTTATACCAATCATTGCCCTAAGTGTCTGTATTCCAAACACGTTGACATTGACCCAGGAGACCGCTTAGAAAAATGCCACGGATTAATGAAACCGATCGGAATTGAAAAGAAAAATGGAAAATATAAAATAATTCAGAAATGTTTGAAGTGTGGGGTGGAGAGGAGGTGTAAGATGGTAGATGATGACGAGGTGATGTATAATCAAAGATCTAAAAAATAGTTTATAATTAAGTGTCAGTAATAATTAATTTAATAAAAACCAATGCGAAAAACAAAATCGATTATATTGTCTTTGGGAATGGCAATGGCTTTCCTCCTGTTGCTTGCTGGATGTGGTCAGACAGAAAAAACGGCACCGGTTAAAGAGATTGTAATTCCCAAAGTGGATGGAGGATCAGGAATTAATACAAACGAAAACGTAGAAAGCAAAAGTTCTTCAGACACTGTAAATCTCAATGTAAATAGCGATAATACTAACGAAAACAGTCCCAGCACTGGCATGGCCAATCCGGCTTCGGTAAATTGCGAAAAATCGGGAGGAACCTTGGAAATCAGGACTGGTGCTGATGGAGGTCAGGTGGGGTATTGCAAGTTCAGTGGAGGCAAAGAGTGCGAAGAATGGGCGATGATGCGAGGAGAGTGTCCGGTAGGAGGAGTGGCTCCAGGAAGCGAGATACCGGTTAGGGAATAATTGGGAGTGAGGGGGAGCAGTAAAAAGAAGTGCTTGAAAAACCTGTCATTCCCGCGAAGGCGGGAATCCAGGTTAGTCTCACTAATTATTCTAATTGCACTAATTAACCTAATTATTCTAAACAAAATACCAAGAACAAATTTCTAAGATTTATTTTTATTGTTTGGTACTTGGTGCTTTTTTAGGTCAATTAGTATAATTAGATTAATTAGAGTAATTTTACGTTCTCCTGGATTCCCGGTCGACACGCCGAGAATGACACGTTTTTTTGGCTTCCCTTTGTCTAATGAACATTGAGTTGTTTTTCAGCCTCCCTCTTCTCAATCTCCAGTTTTTCTAATATTTCTTTCTGCTTCTCTACTACTTCCTTGGGGGCTTTTTGAGTGAAATTTTTGTCACTCAATCTCTTTTTTGCGCCTGAGATTAAGTTATTTATTTTTTCAAGTTCTTTTTTGAGTTTTATTTTCTCTTTTTTTGTATCCACAATTCCCTCTAATGAGATTATGACATTGATTGGTCCTAGACTTTGGTGTATTGAATTAGGGCTTTTTTTCTTACTAGGAACTGTAATATCAACCTTTTGCACTCCAGTTCGGAGTTTTTTAATTAAATTGCTTCCTTCCTTCAATATTTCTTTTGTAGAAATTCCTTTCCACTTGTCTTTAATAATCTCAATCGTTACATCAACTTTTTTGTCAGGGGATATTTTGTGGTCGCTTCGAAGGTTTCTAATTGATTTGACAATCTCTTGAAGAAGCTCGAAAGCATCTCCTTTGTTGCCCGAATAAGCTGGAAAATCGTTGATTTTTGGCCATTTTTCCACTAAAAGAAGGCGATTATTCGCGAAACTTTGCCAGATTGTTTCAGTAATAAAAGGGGTAAATGGATGCCAGAGTTTGAGTAAGTTTTTCAAAATAAAATGAAGAAGAGCAGTCTTTTGGGTTTGATTGGTTTCGAATTTGCTGGCTTCTAAATACCAATCGGCAAAATCCGACCAAGTAAAGTCTATCAGCCTCTCCCCTGCCCTTGCGAGGTTGAATCCGCTCAAATCCTTGGTGGTAAGCTCAACTAATTCTTTAAATTTGGTGAGAATCCAAGAATCGGCGGAGGTAAAATTATTTTTATCGATATTCATATTTCCAACCTCACTATTCCGTTGAAGAATATAACGACTGATATTCCAAAGTTTGTTGGTGAATTTGCGAAAGCCGGCTATTTTTTCTTCGTTTAGCTTCATATCATTTCCGGGAGATGATCCGATTAACAGTGACAGTCTAACTGCGTCAGTTCCATATTTTTCTGATACGTTAAGCGGATCAATGACATTCCCAAGGGATTTGCTCATTTTTTTCCCTTTTTCATCTTTTACTAATCCGTGAAGAAAAACTTTTTCGAAGGGTATGTCAGAAATGGAATAAGCGGTCATCAGGATCATTCTGGCTACCCAGAAAAAAATGATGTCATAGCCGGTATTGAGTACGGATACAGGATGAAAATTTTTAAAATCTTTGCCAGAAACGACAATTTTTCCGTCTTTGAATTGCAAGTCCTTGGGGTTTTTTGCCATGACGGTGAAAGTCCAAAGTCCGGAAGAAAACCAAGTGTCAAGAGTATCGGGATCTTGTCGCCATCCTTTCTCTTTCGGAGGAGTAATGTCGCATAATATCTTATTGTTTTTGTACCAGACCGGTATGGAATGGCCAAAAACAATTTGGCGACTAATACACCAATCCTCAAGATTTGTGACCCAGCGCAGATATTCTTTTTCGAATCTATGTGGAATAAATTCAATTTTAGAACGGTTGAAAACTCCTTTAGAAACTGCTTCTATGGCAATATCCTTGATGGATTTTTTGAAGCGGGGAATTTTTTTGTTTACGTCGATAAACCATTGCAAGGATGGTAGGGGCTCGATCGGAGTTTCGCAACGGTAACACAAGGAAATGCTGTTTGTGACTTCCTCTTCTTTTTCCATCAATCCTGCGGATTTTAGTTTTTTTGTGATTTTTTTTCTGGCTTCGGTGGCCTTCAATCCGGAGAACTCTCCAAAACCTTCTCTGATTTTTCCTGCCTCGTCAATTACTTTCACGAAAGGAAGCTGATGGACGCGAGCCATTTTTTCGTCGATTTTAGAATGAGAAGGAGTGACGCCCAGAGCGCCAGTTCCAAAATCCATTTCTACCGATCTATCCCCAATTATTCGAAGATTGAGTTTTTGTCCCAGAAAATCAATCGTAAATCTCTTGCCGATATACTTTAAAAATCTTTTGTCCTTGGGATTAACTGCTACGGCCGTGTCTCCCAGTTTTGTTTCCGGTCTTGTGGTAGAAATGGCAAAAGGAAAATCTTTACAGTAACGGAAAGTGTATAATTTTGTCTTTTGATCTCGGTATTCCACTTCATCATCCGCTAAGGTTGAAGAACAACGGGGACACCAATTGACCACTTTTTCTCCGCGGTAAATTAATCCATCTTTGTACATCATCTTAAAAACCATTTTCACGGCTTTTGATCTTGTTTTATCCAAGGTATATGCTTCTCTCCCCCAGTCACAACTGGAACCCATTTTTCTGATTTGATTTTCGATATTATCGTGAGATTTTTTGGCAAAGTCTTTAATCCTTGTTAAAAATTCTTCTTTTGGAAGAAAATGACGACTAGTACCTTCTTTTTTAAGTATTTTCTCTACTTTATTTTGGGTAGCAATAGAAGCATGATCAGTTCCAGGAATCCAAACGGTTTTTTCTCCCAACATTCGATGGTAACGGATGAGAATATCCTCAAGCGTTAGCATTTCAGCATGTCCCATATGAAGATCCCCAGTAACATTAGGAGGAGGCATGACAATGGAAAAATAGTTGTTTTTATTTTTTTTATTTTTTTCTTTGGTTAGTTTGTCAGGACTGAAAAAACCAGACTTTTCCCAGAGTCTGTTGATCTTGCCTTCTGTTGCTTTAAAATCATAATTTTTTGGTATATCTGTCATAATAATTCCTTTATTTGCTTCCTATTTTTACCAGATGAGAACTGAAATGACAAAAAAGTCAACAATTAAAAGTTATTTTAAGAAATTTTAAACTTTTAATTGTTTCGTGCATCCTTTATTAAAAAATGTTATTCTAAAACACAAATGATTATAAAACATTGATACAAATACCAAATGAAAAAACCTATTGAATTTTTTACTTCAAAAGCGGATAAGTTTTTGCTGTGGATCTTGGCGGGGGTGCTTATTACTCATTATTCCAATGTGATTGCCGAGGGGTTTGATAATGCAATTTTAGCTTTTTTTGCCAGTGTTGCAACCCTTCCGGTTGTTATAAGCGCTTATCGTTCGATTCAAGAAAGAAAAATTTCGGTTGATCTTTTGGCAAGTGTGGCACTGGTTGTTTCCCTTATCAATCAAGAATGGGCTTCGGCGGTTTTTATTAATTTAATGCTGACTTCAGCTCGTTTATTCTCTAATTATACAGAAAACAAGTCTCGTTCGGCTATAAAAAGCTTGCTGAAACTGCGTCCGCAGAAAGTGAAAATAAAAAAAGGCAAGGACATTTTTGAAGAGCCGACTTCCAAAGTCAAAAAAGGAGACTTGTTGGTGATTGAGCTGGGAGACAGAATTCCGGTGGATGGAGTAGTCGTTTCGGGAAATTCAATGATAGACCAATCTTCGCTAACGGGAGAATCACTACCGATTGCAAAAAAAGAGGGGGATCAAGTTTTAAGTTCTACTTTGAATGTTTCGGGGTCTATGGTGATTCGGGCAGAAAAAGTGGGAAAAAATACGGTTTTTGAAAAAATTATTAAGCTTGTTGAAGAATCGCAAAAAAATAAGGTGGGGATTCGGACAATTGCAGACAGATTTGCCAGTTGGTACGTAGTTGTAGCTTTGGTAGGAGCGATCTCTTTGTATTTATATTCCCGAAACACCTCCTTGGTTCTGTCGGTTCTTTTAGTGACTTGCGCTGATGATATTGCGGTTGCAGTGCCAATGGCTTTCTCGGCGGCGATCGGTAGTGCAGCACATCACGGAATCATCATCAAAGGGGGAGAATATTTGGAGATTTTAACTAAAGTCAAAACAGTTATTTTAGACAAAACTGGGACTATTACTCAAGGAAAATTGCAAGTGGAGGATATTATTTCATTGGGGGCGAATAAGGAAAAAGATGTACTTAGAGTGGCCACCATTGCCGATTGTTTTTCTAAACATCCCATTGCCAAGGCTATTATTAAATATGCGGATGCTCAAGGAATTAAGGGTTGTCAGAAGCCGGATGATTTCGAAGAAGTCCCTGGAAAAGGTAGTGTGGCACTGTTTGATAGCAACAAATATCTTTGCGGAAAACTGTCTTTTCTTCAGGAATTCGGGGTCAGAGCCACTAAAGCTCAAATTGATAAGCTGGAAGAAATAAAAAGTCAAAGATCGGCTAATATTTTACCGGTGGGATTTAATGACAAATTAATCGGTTTTTTAGTTCTTTCTGACGAAACAAGACCAGAAGCTAAAGGAGCTATTGAAAAAATGCGCAGAATGGGAATTAGTAGATTTATTATGTTGACGGGAGATAACGAGAAAGTAGCCAAGGAAATTGCCGAAGAAACGGGCATTGAAGAATTTCACGCCAATCTTTTGCCAGAAGACAAAATTAAATATGTGAAGGAAATGATTGGAAGGGAGAATAAAGTAATGATGGTGGGAGACGGAATTAACGACGCGGCTTCTCTGGCACTTGCAGATACGGGAATTGCGATGGGGGCAATTGGGACTGACGCGGCCATTGAAGCGGCGGACATTGCTCTTATGAAAGACGACATTTCTAAAATCCCTCAAGCAATCAGGCTTAGCCACAAGGTAATGAAAATTGCCCGCCAGGATTTTGTGATTTGGGGAGTAGTAAATTCAATAGGTCTAGCATTAGTATTTGGTAAAATAATCGGTCCTGAGGGATCGGCCGCTTTCAATTTTGTGACAGATTTTCTACCATTATTAAACTCGTTGAGGTTGTTTGGGTATAAATTTAGTAAAATGTAAAATTAAAAATTTTGGAGTCGCCTATGGCGACAATCAACCAAATGTGAGCGTAGCTCACTCCATAATTTTGCATTTTGCATTTTTAATTTTGAATTATCTCCGTGGAGTCCCCTATCAAACTAAATGAAGAAATCAGAAAAGTTGAGGAAATAAAGAAAAAGGTTGAAATTCCTGATGTGACAAAAAATCAAGCTAAGTCTACCGATTTTGCAATTAAGATGGTGGCGGTGTTTGTGGTTGTTTTAGCAATTGTAGGGATTTCTTTTGTTTATTTTGCGGGGAACAGCATTGAAGAAGTACAAAACATTAGTGTTAACAAAAATAAAAATGCTCAAAGCTCCAAGCAAGATGACATTTCAACTTTCAAAAGACAACCAGTCGATACAATATCTTATACTAATCGTGGCTACGGTTTTCAACTGACAATGGGTGCAAACAGAGCCAACTACAAAACCAGTGTAAAAACAACCCCCGAGGGTCCTCAAAGCGCAATATTAAACCTGTATTTTCCTACTTCAAATAAGAATTTGGAAGATCCTGCTATGTCGGGGTATGAAAAAATTGTGGGCATTCATATCTATACCAAAAAAGGATGGCAAGATTATCAAGACAGTTGCACAAAAAACAATAATTGCCAGGATATTAAAATCGGCGAAAATGACACTTATGTTTTTGCAAAACCCAAAGATAACGGTCACACAAGCGAAGAGGGCAATAAAATTGCGGATAGCCTTAAAACAGCCAGTATTAACTCATCGGACAATTCTAATTCTGGTTTAAAGGAAAACGACGGCATCACTAATGGCAATTCAAATTATTACAAATCTGCTGAGTCGGATGGATCGAATTCTAATATGAACGGAAATGGAAATTCAAATACGAATTCTGTCCAAAATCCGATAAGAAAAGAAAACTGTTCTTATCCGAAGGGAAATATTGCCACTTGGTGGAGTACCGCTTCTGATCGGGAAAAGAGATGTTATGTGATAGAACACGGAGAGCCGGATTTTGGGAATAACGAACCTTATTTTTGCGACTATGCAAATAGTGACGATTGTTTGGTAACTAGGTAGAGATAGGTGACAGAAAATGAAAACTCGCGTGTCATCCCGACCCCCGAGCCGGGATCCAGGAAACGATAATAAAATTTCTAAGTTCTAATTCACCTAATTTCTAATAAAAATCACAATGAACAAAAATGTCTAATTAAAAAATATTTTTGATATTGGACATCAAGACTTTTATTAGGTGAATTAGAAATTGTTTCTGTTCTCCTGGATCCCGGGTCAAGCCCGGGATGACACATAATAAAACTCCCCCAAGAAAACTTCCTGTGGGAGCTTTATGCCAATTTGCTCTCATAAATCTTTACTTTTCAACCTGAACCGGTGCGTCGTCTTTTGAGAAAGCGAGATAGGCAGGAATAACAAGATTGGCGACAGGAACAATCATAAGAATGCCCAACCAATCCGGTTTCTTCACTGCACTGGCGATTCCCATCCAAACCAAGATCGTTATTACAAGATTGGCCAGGGGGATAAAAAACAAAATTATCCACCAGATGGGTTTCTTGGCGATTTGAAGCATTAGAACAATATTTGCAATCGGGATCCATGCGAGCCAACCGTTTTCGGTTTTGGTCTTTTTGGCGATTTTTTGAAGACAGATAGCATAAAAAACGTAGCAGGCAATCAAAACGAGAAACATTACAAGAATAAAACCGCCAATAAAGGCAACCATTCCAGCTGCTGCTTCGGGGGATACATCATTACTGCTGTAATTATAACTGTAACTACTATCCATTAAAACACCCCCTTTCTAGTGATTAAAAAATAAAAATTTTCAAATTAGAGAAACTAATACCCCTGTGTCATCCCGGGTCAAGCCCGGGATGACACAGGGGTAAACTTCAAAAATAACAATTGAAATTTTCAATTGTTATTTTCTTCCTTTATAATAAACGGGAAAAACAGAGTTTTAAAGTTTTTGTCTAATATAAAAGAAAAATGAAAATAAAGAAACTAAAACAAAATAGTAAAAAATCATTTTTTTGGGTACTATTGTTTTTTCTTTCCCCGGTTGCCACTCTAGCCAGTTCCTCTCTCCTTCTTTGTAATGGGCTTGATTGTGCTTATTGCAAAAAATTGTTGTTTTGGGATGGTCTTCTCCAATTTCTTTTTTGGCTTTCTTTATTTTTTGCCATTGTTTTTTTTGCCGTTTCTGGTTATTTTTATTTAATGGGCAAGGAAGATGGTGAAGAAAAAATTGAAAAAGCTAAGAATTTTGTCTTTTATGGAATAATTTCCACTACTTGTGTGGTAGTCTTTTTTACCGCGCTTTATTTTGTTTATGAAAAATCAGGCAGTGCGGAAATGTTGGGTTTTTATGGTTTCAATTGTGGCGACCAACCAAAAAGTGCCGATAGTGGAAATTCAGAGGGAGGTGTTAATTCTACCGGTAGCGACGAATCCGGTTTTCTTGGCTCTGAGAGGGTTAATTCAGGTTCTTTAAATGGTGGAACTAGACCTAATCAGTCCAATGGCGGGAGAAGCAATAATTACTTGCAAAACACGGCGGAGGCGATAGTTTCCTCTGGTAATTTGAGCGGTATTGTCTCTGGAGATAACCGGATTATCAAATTGAATTCTTCCGAAACAGACCCCTTTAATTTAATTTCGGATATCTCAGTTGTTGATCCGGACGAAAAAATTGATTTCGTTGTTGCTTCAAAGGATGCGACCCCAGAGGAAATTATTGATTATAGAAATGTCAGTTTGGGGTTTGATAAAGACAAGATTGGCGAATACACAATAAGGAAAGACAACCTTCGTATTTTGGGAGATGAAGTTGCCAGCCCAGATGGAAAAGTCCAAGAACTTTTTTCAGTTACTTCGACGGATGTGCCGGATTATTTTGTTATGGATCCCGGAGAAAGTTTTAAACCGGCTTTTGAGAGTATTGATGGGTTTAAAGAGGGAAATTTAAACAAAACAATCACTCAAGTTTTTGGAGACTCAGCAGAAAATATTTTTGGTAGCAAAGATATTTATGCTTTTAGTTCCGGTGTTTCCAATTTTAATTCCGGTCAGTGCCAGGATTCAGGTGGAGAGGCGACCCAATTTCAAAATCAATGCTTTGCTGATCGAGAACAATATAGTGACAAAAGTTTGGAATGCTCCAATATTTACAATCCAGTGACTGGGTGCGACTGCCCTGACGGATACTATTTGAGTGGTGGAACTTGCACGAAAAATGAAATGAATAATATAAGCGATACAAATAATACAAATAATTATTCAAATGATAACGGGAAAGATATTGCGACTGTTCTTGAAGAAAAAAATCCAGTACGTAAATGTAGTGACGTTGCTTTAACCGAAAGACAGTGTCCCCCGACCAGATGTGAAGGAAGCAAGTTGGTTTATTACCCCAAATCCGTGAAAGATGAATGCTCTGATGGAGCAGGCGGTCCAATAATCACAAGCAAATATTGCGAACCGACCGAAAGCCAAAATGCTCAGGAAAATTCCCAATGCGCCAATGTTTTGAGTCAGAATACTTACCAAGCGAAAGTCCAGGAAGCCAAGAAAGATCCTGATTTTTATGGAAAAACAAGTGATTGGTACGATCAGTTGCTAAATAATAGTTTTGGGCAAGGAACGGATGCTGGTGCAGATAGTATGGGGAATCCTTTGAGTTCATCACAAAACGGAAATGCAGAAGCTGAAAAAGTCAGTAATGAACCTCTTCCTCCAGATAAGGGAGCTCTTAACTTTAATCCTACTCCAGGATTCGAAGAGTTGAAAAAGTGTATTGGCTTAAAAGGTGATCAAATTCCCTATAATGGAATTTTGGTAGTATTGCTCAATCCTAGTGATCCCTTAAATCGAAAACATAAAGAAAATATTAGCCGTATGTATTATTTGTCGAGAGATGGAAAAATAATTGGAAAAAATGGTGATTCGGCAACAGAAGCGGGCGGGCAGGAATATGGAGCAAGAACATTCGATAAAGCTTATGTCGGTGATCCCAATGGTCCATCTATGTGGGGTCGGGGTTGGAAAATTTTTAACGGTACTACTACATACAATAAAAATGGATGGACGGATAAATGTTCTTTTGGTTCCCATGACGGTTATAAGACAGGCACTAGTCAAAAAGCAATGTATGAAGGAAATCTTCGAGGAGGAATTGTATCAACTTCTACATCGCGTTGTGGTCAGCACGTAGGAGACAAAAATAGTTCAGCTGGTTGTGCTACGCTAGGGAATGGAAGTCGTTGCGGGTTTATTAATACCGCTAAATCGTATATGAGCAAGAGCAACGGGACGATTATGCAAATAAATTTATTGGGAGAACTTAATTCTTCCAATGGAAAATTAGAAAGTTCTGATTGTGGCAAAATTGATTATTGCGGAGTAAAAAGGCTTTTTGAGGCCAGTGCTGCCAAAAAATTTAAGAACGATCCAAATGATGGATATGATTCTAACGATAAAAGGAGAATTACTGATTGTTAATGGGATAAAAAATGGAAACAGGAAACCCCTTTTGGAAACTTGAGTATTTTCGATACGGAAAAAACAGTTTCCAAAAGGGGTTTCCTGGGTTTTTTAGTTTTTATTTATTTTACCCAATTTAATTTTATTAGTTTAAAATGAATGCAATAAATTTATTCCTAAACAAACTATCGTGAGCAAAGAAACACAAATAAATGATGAAGTTTTGGAGTCTGCAAAAGTTCCAAAGAAGAAAATGGAACTCTGGAAAAAGATATTGATTGGAGTAGGAGGGTTTGTCATCGCAATCATTTTACTTGCCTCTTGGGCAACAGCTGATCTTAATAAAGTAGTGGACAAGGAACTTAATCTTATTCGTAGTGGAGACTATAAGGGGGCATATGCTTTAACTTCCTCGGCCTTTCAGAAAGAAACTTCTTATGATGGATTTACAGCTTTTCTGAATCAATATCCAATTCTCAAAAACAATGTCAAGTTTTCCTCCGATTCATCGGAGAGAAAAGATGGAATAGGCAGCGTAAAAGGGACGCTTAAGGCGAAAGATGGGGCTACTTTACCTCTAGAAATCCAATTTGTTCAAGAAGGGAATTGGTGGTTGATTCATGAAATTAAGTTACCTTCTTCAAACAGTACTGATTCGGCTAAAGTTGAAACTGATCAATCTTCTAATTCGGCTTTGGCGGTCAATTGCGACAGTAAAGAATTAGGTTTCTCGCTCCAATGTCCCTCGAATTGGACGAAGCAGCAAAAAGATTATCAATTTATTGTAGCGAGCCCCAAAGATACTAACGGAAAAAATACTATCGTACTGATTCAAAAAATTGGGACTCGGGTTTATGACAAGACTGCAAAATATAAAGGTATTAATGACTTACTAAAGAGTCTGGTTAGTATCTTTAGATCTCAGTACAAAAACGTTAAGGCCAATTCTCCTACAGAAATTTCTTATACTAAAGCTGATGGGACAGTCCTTAAAGGAAAACAATATGAAATTTCTTACGAATATAATAAAGAAAAGTTTAAGGATTGGCAGGCGATTGTTCCAGAGAATGAGGATGGATCAATTATTTTCACCTGGGAATATATTTCTTCAGCTGATCAGTACGATGCAAACCTGCCGACGATACAGGGAATGTTTAATAGTTGGAAAGTGCAGTAAAAAGGAGTTTTATTCGTAGTTTTTAAATCTTATTTGTATCTTATATTTCCAGTTCTAGTGTGTCATCCCGGGTCAGACCCGGGATGACACAGAATATAGGGATATTTCTTAAAAAAGTATTAATAACTTTTAATTCATCATCATGTCTTTAATCGAAGATATCAAAAAAATCATCGCCGAATATCCTGCTGAAATTAAAGAAGACGGTGATAAGGTTAAGTTTGAATTTGTGATAGCGGAAAGAAAAACCTGGCTTTCCAGTAAGAAGTTGGTTTATAAAGGAGAATTTAAAATTAATGAAGGCAACAAAGAAGTAACTTTTTCTGAAATGCTCAAAGAGAGTGGTTTTGGAATTTCCGCTTCTTCATTTTCCGGAGGGAGCGACGATATGAGCCCAGGATTTGGATTTAAAGCTGGAACTTATAAAACGGGAATGGGAGGAAATGAAGGAACAATTCAAGAACAGTCGGATTTATTTGGCAAAAAATATGAGTATAAGTTTGATTTTGGAAAGATCCGAAAGGCAATTGAGGAAGTTTCAAAAAATGCGGGATATACTTTTGCTTATAAAATCTTTGGTGCTTAAAAGGGCGTGTTTTATTCTCTTGCGTCTTGCTCGTAATTGGTTTTTCAGGTGATTTTTTGGATTTTTCTTGTGAGGACTGTCTGAGCGAAGCGAGTTCCGCAACAAGAAAAATCCAAAAAATCACCTGAAAAACCAATTACGAGCAAGATGGCGCGTCTTTTAATTAAAAAAACCTCGTCTTTGGCGAGGTTTTTTCGGGAGGTTTATTGTTCATTCTCATCTTCACAAGGAACTGTCAGTTTCTCTTTAGCTTTGGCTTTAAGACCTCTGGAAATTTTCGCGATGTTGAGGTTTGTAGGATCTATACTAAAAAAAGGTGGACTAAAAACTCTTTCCATTTTGGCAAAAGGATCTTTTTCTTCTAAATCTGTTTTTAACAAAAATTTGTCGATGGTTTTTTTATTGTCTTGACAGTTGAATTCTGAACAGTTTCTCATTTTATTTGCCTCCTTTTTTGCGAGTCTGAACTAGTTTTATAATATTTTCAAGTTTAAGTTAATAAAGATTATTTTTTCAAGAAATCGAAAAATTCGGACTAAAGCTTTTTTAAACTGGGGTATTTCCCACAGGGAAACAACAGTTTAAAAAAGCTTTAGTCCGAATTTTTCGATTTCTTTAGAAAACTTTTACTAAGCTTGTTGAAACCTAAACAATTTACTAGCCGTACTAAATATAAAGAAGATGGTGGGTTTTGTCTTTGTTTTTTGTAATTAGTTAAAAAACGCATTATAATTTCGCAGTACTTAGATAGCTGAACAATATAAACAATTTGAAAGCTAAAATAAAATGTTTTTATCAAAAGTTTTGAGGATAGTCTTGATTTTTTTTATTGCTACAGGAATTTTTCTGGGGAGCTTTTTGGTTTTTTACTCTGGAGAAGCAGAGGCGTCTTCCATCACCAAATGGCAAAAAATGCTTGAGAGAAATGGAATTGATCGAACTTTATGGCAAAGATATCTTCCTAAAATAACTCATAAGGAATATAATAAAATCAGAAAACTTATTTTAAGCGGTGCCTCAGCCACTCCTGTAGCTACTCCTGCAGCCGTAGCTCCTTCCTTGGGACCGGATATCTCCGTCGGTTTGTGGTATTTTTCTAAGTCGGACACATTCAAACTAACTGCTAACAAAGGTTATAATATAAAAGACAAGGACGGAAAAATAATCGCTCAAGTGGCAGGTGATGCAATGACAAAAGTGGTATATGACGATAATGGAAAATTAATTGTTTCCGGCTCGATTCCAGATACCTCGGTCGACGACAAAGTGACTTTTGATGCTTCAGATGGGGATAATTCTTCCATCATCTTTGATGTTAACAAGCCGGGGGATTCTTATGATCATTTTCGAGGAAAAATCGAAGTTAATTATTATCATGGAAATGACATTTATAATGGAAATTCTAGCAATGTAAGCCAGATGTGGGTTATTAATATTTTACCTCTCGAGCAGTATGTCTGGGGGATGGGAGAAACAACCGGCACTGGACCAGACGATCACGTTAAAGTGATGACTACCATATTTCGTACTTATGGCGACTGGTATATTCAAAACGCTACAAAATACAAACCCTTAGGTTTTAAAATTAGAAATGATTCCGGGTCGCAAATTTATGGTGGATATGATTGGGAGAAAGATCATGCAAACATTAGAAAGGCGGCTGAAGCGACTCGTGGACAAGTTATCACTTACAAAGGAGATGTTGCCCTTACACCTTATTGTTCCTATACTGATGGAAAGACCAGAGACTATCCTGGAAGTGACTATCCTTATTTGAAATCTGTTAAAGATCATAAAGAAGGAACAAAGAAAGATATGAAGCCGGGAGACAACGGAAATCATATGTGGGGACTTTCCGCTCACGGTGCTCTTGGATATGCCAAAGATGGCAAATCTTGGATTTGGATTTTGGGACATTACTATACCCATGTGGATATAAGCGGAATTTATTAAATAAAGTATATGAAAAATTTTAAGTGGATTCTTATTGTTGGTTTTGTATTGATAGCCGCCGTGATTTTTGGTTATGCGT
This sequence comes from bacterium, assembly GCA_021779915.1. Taxonomy (GTDB): domain Bacteria; phylum Patescibacteriota; class Minisyncoccia; order CAIUEV01; family CAIUEV01; genus JAJXZR01. Next base: position 2,893 of record JAJXZR010000039.1, on the reverse strand, counting down.
ACACTATTTTAAAGGACCGTTATGGTCATAATCCGAGTGGTAATTTTAATGTCAATCGGGTTTTAGGGGTCAATGAGTCTAACAGTGTTTTAGGGAATCAAAATGGTAACGCTGAGAATCTTAATCAAAACGAAAACGGAAATGAGAACTTAAATCAGAATGGAAATGACAATACTGGTTTCAATACAAACTCTTCTGATAAAAATGTAACTGGCAAGGATTGCGACAATGATTGTTCCAGGTTTAGAGGAAATCAAGAAAATTACAAATATTGTCAAGAAGTTTGTGGTGATATTCCGGTTTCCAAGAAAAATTCAGAAGAAGATTGCACTAATCTAACGGGTCTTGAAATGGATTATTGTTTACGCGATCTTGCTGTTTCTAAGCAAGATACCACTATTTGCGATAAAATTAGTGATAGCAAGCTAAAAACCACTTGTCGCAATCGAGTAGCGGAAGAACTTTTAAATTAGTTCATCAAGTTCATCAAAAAGGTGTCATCCCGGGCTTGACCCGGGATCCAGGAGAGTAAAATTAGCCTCCTGAAATTTTGTCAGGTTTATTTTCTTATTAATACACACTAAACCAACATTCCATCAGTCTAACTGGATCCCGGGTCAAGCCCGGGATGACATGAGAGCTTTGCTATATTTTTCTTGATAAACTTTTTAACTTTATAAACTAATTTATGTCTTTCCTCCAATCCATCATCCTCGGTATTATCGAGGGTGTTACTGAGTTTTTGCCGATTTCCTCGACTGGTCATTTGGTTCTGGCGAGCGATCTAATGAAGATTTCCCAAACTGAATTTGTGAAAAGTTTTGAGATTTCCATTCAGTTGGGAGCAATTCTTTCGGTGGTGGTTTTGTATTTCAAATCGTTTGTTTCAGATTTTGAGGCGCTAAAAAGAATTATTGTGGCTTTTTTACCGACTGCGGTCCTCGGAGTGATTTTATATAAAATTGTAAAAACTTTTCTCCTGGGAAATGACAAAATAATTGTCTATTCCCTACTTGTTGGAGGGTTGATTTTGGTTTTATTTGAATATTTTTATAAAGAAAAAGAAGAAGGCGCCTCCAAGATCAGTGAAATAACTCTGAAGCAGTCTTTCACGATCGGAATTTTTCAATCCCTTGCTATGATTCCCGGAGTTTCTCGTTCGGCGGCTACTATTGTCGGAGGACTTATTCTTGGAATTAAAAGAAAAACAATTGTGGAATTTTCTTTTCTTCTAGCAGTTCCGACAATGCTGGCTGCCACAGCACTAGATCTTCTCAAAAGTTATAAAAATTTTTCCAGTAATGATTTCGGAATTCTCTCGGTTGGCTTTTTAGTTTCGTTTTTTGTTGCCATTCTATCAATCAAGTTCCTACTCAGTTTCATTAAAAAACACACCTTTCTGCCCTTTGGTGTGTATCGAATTATTCTGGCAATCATTTTTTTGTTTTGGATAATGTAATTGCAGGGGCGAATAATTTTATTGATCTCAACGTTTTGATTTTCGTTTTATCTTTTTTTTATAATTTTTTTATCTTAGTTATATTAAACTTACGACATAAATTTTAATTTAAAGTTTATGGAAATCACCAAAAAATATTTGGAAGGTATGTTCAAGGCTCAAAGCGAGGAATTAAGAGGTGAAATCAAGGCTCAGGGGGAAGAATCAAGAAATGAAATCGAAGAAATAAGAGGCGAAATCAAACTTCAGGGTGACGAGTTAAGAAACGAAATCAAACTTCAAGGCGAGGAATTAAGAAACGAAATCAAACTTCAAGGCGATGAGCTAAGAAATGAAATCAAATTACAAGGCGAAGAATTTCAAACACATACCGGATTTTTGCTAGAACATTTTGAATCTAAAATAGAACTTTTGGCTGAATCAGTCAATGATACAAAAGAACAAATGGTTGAAATTCGAGAAATGGTGGTTAAAAATACTGAAGATATTGCTGAAATGAAAATTGACATTGGCATAATCAAAACTGAACTAAGGAATAAAGTGGATAGATCAGAGTTACACCATCTTAAGAAGGCTTTTGCGCACTAGAAATGGAGTTTTCTTTTCTGAATGTTATTTGTGCCTTACAATAAAAAGAACTGCAGGATTGGAAAAATAAATAAGTTGAAAATATTTTATGGAATTCATTAAAACAAAATTTAAAGATGCTTTTCTCATCAAGCCCAAGGTTTTTTCTGACCATCGAGGTTTTTTCTTAGAATCTTATTCCGAAAAAGTTTTTCAAGAAAACGGGATTAATGCCCATTTTGTACAAGATAATCATTCCCTCTCAGTTTCTAAGGGGGTGCTTCGTGGGATTCATTTTCAAAAATCGCCTTTTGCACAGGCCAAATTGGTGAGGGTAACTCGAGGCTCTATTTATGATGTGATTGCGGATTTACGCAAAGACTCTTCTACTTTTGGGCAGTGGCAAAGTTTCGAACTGACGGCTAGTAACTTCTTAATGCTATTTATTCCACGTGATTTTGGGCATGGTTTTTGTACCTTGGAGGATAACACAGAGTTTATGTATAAAGTGGACAATGTTTATGCTCCCGAGGCTGATTCAGGCATTATTTGGAATGATCCAGATCTTAAAATCGATTGGCCGATTGAGAAGCCGATTTTATCGGAGAAAGATGAGAAGTTGCCTTACTTTAAAGAATTTAATTTTTAGTAAAAAAATATTAGCACCTCGTGTCATCCCGGGCTTGACCCGGGATCCAGGTTAGTCTCACTAATTATTCTAATTGTTCTAATTAATCTAATTATTCTAAACAAAATCCCAAGAACAAATTTCTAAAATTTATTTTTTATTATTTGGTACTTGGTGCTTTTTTAGGTTAATTAGTATAATTAGGTTAATTAGAGTAATTTTATACTCTCCTGGATCCC
>JAJXZR010000004.1 GCA_021779915.1 bacterium | reverse complement strand
GTACTCATTCACAGGCCCCCCTTTTTTCTTGTGCTGTCCGGGAGCGTAAGGTTTCTTATCAAACGAACACTTGGAGGAACTACAACGATCCCCTTTTAAGAAAAGTTTTTCTCCGGCTCTACGGCAAGTTTTGCATTTGGAAAGGCTATTAGTCATAAATTCATTACTTAGAACAACAAATAAAAAAACACTCTTCTTCAAATTCAAGAAGACTGTTTATTACTCTATTGCGGTGTTTTTTTTCCGTCAAATAATTGGCCTCTTATTTTCATTAAAAAACCAATTTTCCACCCTGTTTTAGGTAAATAACAGCCTCCACAAGTAATAATAATACTTTTTTTATGGATTCGGCTAGTTTTGGAACAAATGGAAAATGAGAAAATCAAAATGGAAAATTAAGGTGTCACTTTGCGACAATTAATTGAAGGTCGCCCTTGGCGACTCCCTAATTTTACATTTTGATTTTTCCATTTTCCATTTGTTCTTTTATTTACCGAAGCTAAAACTATCCAATAAATTTCCATCAATGGAATACAGGTTGAAGGTGATTTTTTTACCTTCAACTTTGACGATGGCATAACTCTCTCCTATATAGGAATAATCAACTTTTCCAGATTTTGGTTTAGCATGGTCAAAAGAATCGGTGTTTCCCATAACAAACTGATATATTCCATCTGCCTTTTTACGACTCATTATATGCTCGTGTCCAGAAAAAACTGCTCTTACGTTGTATTTTTTTAGGATAGCCCAAAGAGCGTCACGATCGGCACTACTAGCATCCAAACTCTCCCCGATTTTAGAACTGACCGGCCAGGCTGGCTCGTGATAAAACACAAAAATATTATCCTTTGCTGAAGCAGCCAGATCTTTATCCAGCCAATCCCTTTGAGCTTGGTTAATCACGTGTTCAACAGGACTCTCACTATTTAAAACTACAAAATGAGAATTTTTAATATCATAAGAATAAACACTTTCTGAGTATCCTTCCGGTCCATTAGTGGGTAGTTCAAAAGCATCTTTCCATTTCTGATCCGCTTGTTCTTTTCCCACTCTATCATGGTTCCCTACAACTTCTTTTGTTTTACTCAAAATTGGAGATATGGCGGTCTTCCAATCAGAATATTTGGTTGCACATTTGTCGGTTCCATCACAACCAGAGATTAAATCACCCATTGCCACTACCCCGTCAACGTTAGCCGCGTTTAAATTTTTCACTGCTTTTTGAAGCCCTCCTTCACTATTTTTAGGATCAAACTGTTGGGTATCCCCAATTATTCCAAAAGAAAATGTTTTTTCCAGGTCAACGCCGCTAGGAGAAATATTGCTGTTCGTATTGGAATTGTTAGAGTTGCTATTATCTTTCTTACCAGATTTTGAAGAATTTTTCTCTTCGGGACCGACTACTCCGTTGCTATTTGAATTTGCAGTGATATTTGGCTCGTTTGCATTTGTATTTGTATTGGCATTGGTATTGGTATTGGTATTTGAAGTAATGCCGGGTGGCATTTCTGCTCCGGGGTTTTCCGTTGGACCAGCTGGCTGGCTGGATTCTATATTTTCCGAATTACCCAATTGAGATCCACGAGAAACCCCCGAATTCCCCACCGCCATTTGAGCAATGCCATCAACCAAAACTCCTTCGCTATTGTCAACCGACAGCTCGCCAGTTTTTGGCTCTTTGACAATCGAATTAGACGATATGGGAAGTTCCAAATTAGTCTGTGACATCTTGCTCTGGGTAGTTTCCTGAGAGGCAATTTCCTGTTTTTTTAGATTGTAATCTTCTACATAACTCCAAGAAACGAATCCACCAACAATAATAATCCCCGACGAAAGGGAAAGAAAAACTACTTTACTCATATGGTCAAGTCCTTCAAATTTCCGAACTGTTTTGCGCATGAAAATCATAAAATATCTCATATTTTTGTTTTTATACGAAAGATTATTTCGCTGAATTATACCTTGTATTTTTATTCAGAGTCAAGAAAAAATTTTTAATTTTGTAATTTTTGAATTTTATAAATAAATCTTAATTTTATAATTTTCAAATGAAGTAAAATTAGAGCCTCTTGTCATCCCCGGTCGACACGCCGGGGATGACACATAGCCATATTTTATTACCTTAATTAAAAATTTTTTCTTGACGTCTTTTTGTTTCAGTATTATTATCTCAGTAATAACAAATTTAACTAAAAAAACAAAAAAATGAAGAAAAAAACAAAAACTGCGAGTGTGTCTAAAATTAAGGCGGAAAAGGGTGACTCCTTAAAAATGGTCGTTTTGGGTTGGATTCTAAGTGGACTAGCTTTTATTTCAGTGTCTTCGCTCGTTCCAGGATTTTTTGGAGAGGGGGGGTTCGCTACTGATGATGAATTTTCTTTCTTTTCCACCGTTTGGTTCTTCTACATCGTATCCTTTGTTATACCGGTATTCGTTGTATCCTTTATCATAAGCTTGGGTTTGTCAAAAGAAAGTTCGAACAGAAAAAATCTACAGGAAATTGCCAGAACTGCTTTTGTTATCGCATCTATTATTAATGTAACCGTTTTGGTTATAGGACTAGTTGTCGGAGAACTGTTTCCCCTCATGGGAATTCAAATGTAAAAATAGTTGCTTTTTGAGAATTTTAAAAGGCTGACTCTTTTGGAATCAGCCTTTTAGTTTTTTTTGACTAAATTAGATATTTTTATTCCGCCCAACGAGCACAAACTTCCGGGGAAGAAACACATTGACCACCGACATTCAACACTAACCAATCTTTTGTGTTGGAATTCAACAGATTCGGAATTTGACCAGTTTTATTGTAATAAATCACGATCCAATCGGAAATAATTTGTCCCATTTCGGAAAGAGAAAGGTCTTTACCATAGCTTTTGCCGTAAAAAGATTTGGAAATACCAAGAGCCGATAGTCTTTTCAATCTTATTTCAGTGTCTTTTTCTTTACCACTTTTCTTATTATCCTTTTTTTTCTTATTCTTTTTTGCTTTACTTGATTTTTTAGCCAAAGCAACACCGACTGAACTGTGTCCGTTAAGTTCAAAAGGAACCACCGAAACCGTTGTTCCCAGGAAAGAAATAATAAAAAGGGAAATTAAAAACTTTTTCATATAATTTAAATAGGTTATTATTCATTAATCCAATCGGCTTTTTAGACCGAATTTTATTAACTTGGTATTTTATCTAGTTATTTCTATTTGTCAAGAGAAAAATATGTTTAAATCCAGTATCAAAGAAGAATTAAAGAAAATCATTACAGAGCTCAATGCACCGGAAGATGTCAAGTTTAATATCGAAAAACCGGTAGCGGAAAAATTTGGCGATTTTTCGACAAATTTGGCGATGGTTTTAGCAAAAGAACTAAAAATGCCACCAGTTGAAATTGCCAAGATAATTTCTACAAAATTTCCTATTCTTCCATTCCTTGAAAGGATAGAGATTGAACATCCAGGTTTTATAAACTTTTATCTCAAGAAAGAAGCACTTCTTCTTTGTTTAGATAAAATATTAACGGAAGGAAATTCTTTTGGATCTTCCAATATCGGTGCAGGAGAAAAAATTGTTTTGGAACACACCAATGTCAACCCCAACAAGGCTCTGCATGTCGGTCACCTCCGAAGCACGTGCCTCGGGAGTTCTTGTGAAAAGATCTTGGAATTTTTAGGATATGACGTGGAAGTACATTATTACGTAGACGACACCGGCGTTCAAGTGGCAGTGACAGGGCTAGGTCTTAAAGAGCTGGATGTTAAAGAAAAAAAAGATGAAAAATTCGACCATTTTGCCGGCAGAGTTTATACCCAAACAATGAAGCTGATAGCAGAAAACAAGGATCTTGAAAAAAAACAAAAAGAGATTATTAAGATTCTCGATAAGCAACAAGAGGGGGCGACTCTTGATTTTATGAAAAAATTCGCTAAAAGAATTCTTGAATGTAACCTTGAGACAACTTATAGTTTTGACGTTCAATATGATCTTCTGGTTTGGGAAAGCGATATCATCAAAGCGGGATTTTTTGACAAGGCCTTTGAAATCATGAAACAAAATCCTAATTTTTATTTTAGTAAAAAAGGCAAAAATAAAGGCTGTTTTGTGATGAAAGACCAAGAAGAAAAAGAAAAAGTTATTCTTAAATCGACCGGAGAAGCAACTTATACTGGGAAAGATATTGCTTATCACTTTTGGAAATTCAATCTCTTGGGAGAGGATTTTAAATATAAGAAATGGGAAGGGAAATCCCAACAAAAGAAATCGCTATGGACAACTTCTTCCGATGGGAAAAAATCGGAAAATTTTGGTAAAGCCCAAAAAGTGGTTAATTTTATTGATGTAAGGCAAAGTTTCCCGCAAGAAATGGTTAATTATGCTCTTCAAACCCTCGGATTTACCAAAGAAGCGCAAAACATGCAACACGTGGGCTATGGAATCGTTTCTCTATCTCCCCGAACCGCTAGAGTGCTTGGCAAAGAAACCTCTTTAGACAAGCAACAATACGCCATGAGTGGGCGGGATGGACTTTTCGTCCTAGCAGATGATTTACTGGAAATGGTTCAGAAGCAGGTTTGGAAAAAGCATTCCAAATCCCCCGCTATCGAGGCAATTTCAAAAAGTGCTATAAAATATTCCATGCTTAATTACAATCCTTATTCCGACGTTGTATTTTCTTATGACAAGGCACTAGACATTCAGGGGAATTCCGGTCCTTATTTGCAATATGTTTTTGCCAGATGCAAAAGTATTCTCAAAAAAGCGGAAAAAGAAGGAAAAAAAGTTTATTACAGCGATAAATACGCCCAGATACACCTCAGCGACGAAGAAAAATCCGTTCTGCGCTATCTTTACCTTTTCCCACAAGTTATCAGAAGATCAGGAAAGAATTATTCCCCTAGTCTTCTTTGCAACTACCTTTTCAAGCTAGGTAGTCGCTTCAACACTTTTTACGCCAAGCACCATGTGTTGGAAAAAGGACAGGACAAGCTTCTGACTGACTTTCGCATTCTTCTCGTCGCTTCAACCGCCCAAGTGCTTGAGAACGGTCTCAAACTTCTCGGGATTGAACCGGTGGAGAAAATGTAAAAGTCTGAGTTCTTTAAATTTCAGTTATAAATGTAACTAAAGAAAAATATGTGTCATCCCCGGCGTGTCGACCGGGGATCCAGGTTGGACTCACGAATTATTCTAATTGCATTAATTAAACTAATTGTCCTAAAAAAATCCCAAAAAACCAATTCCAATATTTTTTATTTTTATTGTTTGATGTTTGATACTTTTTTAGGTTAATTAGTATAATTAGGTGAATTAGAAATTATTATTATCCTCCTGGATTCCTGCCTTCGCAGGAATGACACGAAACAATCAATAAGAAAATGAAAGGAAAATTCAGATGCAACATTTCGCTCTTTTTTTACTTTATTTAGGGGCTGGGGTGGCAGGATCAGCTACCTTCGCTCTTTCTAGCAAGGACCATTTTTTTCTCGCTTTACCCATTCTTTTTGCAGGCGGAACCATTAGTGCTGTTGGTCACAAGCTCTTTGACCGTCTTGAGAAAAAAGACTCTCTAAAATGAAAAAAACCCAACTTGAATTCAAGTTGGGTTTTTTAAATTTAATCATAGATCATTAAACGATTTTTCCAGGCTTTGGCCTGGTAGTAATCCTGGGCATTTTTCTCTACTAGTTTTTTTCTCCTTACCAAAATTTGAAAGTTCCTGTAATCACCATCACTTGTCAATACCTGATCTAGATGGAGATCGCAATTTTCCATTTGTTCCATCAGTAAAAGAAAATTGACATTTTCGTCCTCTGACGCCTGCTTTCGGTAGAGAGTCCAAATACAATTTTTTGTGTTCAATACACAGCCTTTTTTCTTGATGTTTTTTAACTCTTGAAAGTTAGTTCCCAATTCTTCCAAGCTAATTCCGCATTCCTTTTGAACTGATTCAATGTTCCAGATTGCTTGCTGATAATTAGCAACATTTTTTCTGATCTGTGCCATCCAATACTTGCCGATTTCCAAACATTTGCTTTTTTCCATAGCGAAAGCCTGGCCAACCGTAAAGTAAATCGCGAACAGAATAAAAATCAATATTTTTTTCATATTTCCATCTCCTTTTTACTGTCCAAAATCAAGATTTAGAGCAATCCAAGTCAAATTTATAAACGTTGTAACAAGAAAAAATCCTGCGCCAACCGCCCCATCATATCCATTGTTTTCTCCCTTTTTAAAGAACTTTTACTGAACGTTTAATTATTCTTGAAACTACCTTTTTGTCAAGCAAAATTTGACAAAATTCCATTTTTAAATATAATGAATTGTTAACCTAGAACTTTACAAAACAAGTAGAAAAGGAGAGAAGACATGAGAAACCTTTTTGTTTGTTTGATTGTGTCAATTTTTGTTGCTTCGATGAGTTGCTGTGACGCAGGAGCGCAGAGAAGACTGCCACCGGATCCAGCTCCTTACGGAAACTATGGAAACGGTAACAAGCAAGTTAGACAAGCACCCAAACCGCCACCTCGGAGGGATTTTCAAGTGTTGCGAATTTACAACACGCGATTTTTTCCACCAGACGGACATGATCGTTTCCGCATTATTGGAAACATCGAAGCTGGAAAGGCAGACATTCAGAGGGTCGGTGGTCAAGTAATCGACGTTGACGAAAGAATGACGGAAAAACTGAGACAGGGAAAACAACCTGGAATAGTTTTTAGAGTCTTGCCACCACCAGGACAATAGTATAAACAATAGAACTAAAGACCAATTATAATTAATTGGTCTTTATTTTTTCAATTTCTTTTCAATAGAAAAAACGCAGGGCTAATCCCTGCGTTTTTTCTATTATATCCAAGTTTTTTGAATTTTAATATCCTCCATAGTCAAAGCTGTCCCCGCTGTAATCACTATATCCAGAATCACCGCCGTAGTCATAACTGTCGCCACTGTAATCACTATATCCAGAATCACCGCCGTAGTCATAACTGTCGCCACTGTAATCACTATATCCAGAATCACCGCCGTAGTCATAACTGTCGCCACTGTAATCACTATAACCGTAGTCTCCGTAATTATAAGGATCACTACTGTAATCGCTATAACTATAATCGGCACCGTAATTATAAGGATCAGAGCTATAATCGCTGTAACCGTAATCTCCGTAATTATAGTTGTCAGTTCCCCAATTAGCGCCTACATCATAGATACTACCAGTTGATCCGCCACCAGTTGATCCGCCACCAGTTGATCCACATGTACCACTACTACATCCACCACCAGAATATCCGCTACCAAAATATCCGCCATAATTACCATACGGCCTTGAATACCCCACTTGAGAGCCTGTATAATAAGGTGCTCTGGTATTATAATTTCTATAATAAGGAACATTATTGACTGGGGTTTTACATTTTGAACCGGTACACCCTTGGTAGGCAGCTACTTGCCTTTTTAAAAGATCGGTAATTGAAGTAATCAAATCCGCTTTTAAATTGTTTGTGTTGGTGCTGGTGTTAGTAGTTTTTGGGTTACTATTGCTAGTGGTTGTAGTTGTTGGATTATTAGTGTTAGTAGCAGTCGCCGTGTTTGTGATAGGAGCTGGATTCGGTGCTTGAACAATGATAACTTGGGGAGCGGGAGCTGGAGCGGGAGCGGGAGCAATTGGAACGTTCACCACTACGTCATCATGTTTACTGGGACCCTTTTTTCCAACTGTAACATCGTCATGTTTGGAAGCAGCTAGAAAAGTCTTTTGACCAAAACCGCTGGCTGAAGAATCTTGCGGAAGCACAAAAGCTCCACCAAGAACCATAAGCGAAACCGGGATTAGTGATAAAAGTTTTTTCATGTTAGATAAATAATTAGTTAGATAAATTAATCAATTTAATTTGACTGGTCAAGCTATATTAAGGGAATATTTTTGTCAAGTAATTAAGGCTGTTTTTTTAGACTTCGTGTCATCCCGGGCTTGACCCGGGATCCAGGAGGATAGCATTAGACTCTCAAGATTACTAATTTGTTTAGTTTTTTAAGGTACACACTGAAATAATATTCTATATAGACTAACCTAGATCCCCGGTCGACACGCCGAGGATGACACCCTCTTTTCAGTTTTCAATTTATTACTAAATCTTAAATCTAATATCAATACCAATGAACAAACAAATAAGCACCTCGGCAGGGATCGCAATTGTTGTAGCAATATCCATTGTATTTATCATAATGGTTTCAAGTGTCCAGAAAAACTATTATCCGGCGATTGAGGACCCACTGGAAAATTCTAAAACAAATACTGGAAAAGTTGAAACAATAGGCAATACTGTAACTCCAAGCTTGAAAGGAGATGCTGTAGAAAAATTTCAATCCGAGGAAGATTTTAAAAAATATCTGGAAGATAACAAGCGACAGGAAGGTGCAACTTTTGGTAGGGGAGGTGGTCCCGAATTGATGTCAATGAGTCAAACAGCTAGCAATGGAGTGGGAATGACAAAATCTTCTGCAGATGTTTCGACTAGTTCCGCTCCCACCATTGCTTCTCCAGAACCAGGAAGATTCTCTGAAACTAATGTACAAGTTTTAGGAATAGACGAGCCGGACATAGTTAAAACCGATGGGAAAGAAATCTTTTTTTCCCAGCCGGATTTGTTCTATGGAGGAAGAGTTTTTTATGACAAACCCGTTCCAATGCCAATGGTTTTAGGAACAAATACCAATAGAATAATGCCTCCTCCCATACCAGAAAACAATCAGGGTCAAATAAAAGTGATAAAAGCCACTCCCATTTCTGACCTCGGTGTTATTGGCAAAATTGACAAAACTGGAGAAATGTTGCTTCACAACAGTACTTTAATTGTCTTTAGTGAGAACAAAAGCAAAGTTTACGGCTTTGATATTTCTGATCCCCAAAATCCCAAGGAAAAATGGAATATGGAACTAAAAGACGGGAATGATCTTCTTGGAGCCAGGCTTTATGGAAACAAGATTTATCTCGCCACTCGCAAATCGCTTGACTACTATGGATCTCCTTGCCCCCTTTATCCAGTTGCCTATGGAAGCGGGGACACAAAATCAGACCTCAGGATTGAATGCAATGAAATATACCATCCTGCTACCCCCGTTCCAGCCGAAAACACTTACAGTTTAATCTCTTTTGATGCTGATAGTGGACAAGTAGAAAATAAGACCTCTTTTGTTGGTCCCTGGAGCGACTCAGCCGTTTATATGTCAGAAAATTATATTTACCTCTCTTACAACTACCCAGGTGACTTCATAAAAATATTGGCTCAATTTTTGACTGAAAATAAAGACTTGATACCGGATTCCGTAACTGGAAAAATCGCAAAAATTGATAGCTATGACATTAGCAACAACGCTAAAATAACTGAAATTGAGTCTATTTTAGACAGTTACAACCGTTCCTTGGATAACGACAATAGAATGAGAATGCAAAATGAAATAACGAACCGCATTCAAAATTATGCGAAAAAACATAATCGTGAAATGGAAAGTACGGGTATCGTAAAGATCAATCTTGCTGATTTGAATGTAGTTTCCACCGGAAAAGTTCCAGGCAATCTTCTCAACCAATTTTCCTTGGATGAATACGGAGGTAACCTTCGTGTTGCCACCACTTTTGGCAACTCTTCCTGGTGGTGGCTCCTTGGAGCAGGTAATTCCGGAAATAACGAGGGAGCTAGCGATATTTATGTTCTCGATAAAGATATGAACACAATCGGCGCAGTCCAAGATCTTGGCAAGGGGGAGAAGATCTATTCTGTTCGCTTTCTGGAGGACAAAGGATATGTGGTTACTTTCAAACAAATTGATCCTTTCTTCGTAGTAGATCTTTCTAATCCAAAAAACCCTTCTCTTTCGGGCGAACTCAAAATTCCTGGTTTTTCCTCTTACCTTCACCCAATTGCCTCAGATAAGATTCTTGGGGTAGGGTCAGAAAATGGAAAAGTTAAAGTTACTCTTTTTGACGTTGTCGACCCTTCCAATCCTAAAGAGCTCGCCACCTACAATCTCGATGAATACTACACAGAAGTCGCTAACAACCACCACGCCTTTCTTTTAGATAAAAAACATGAAGCCTTTTTCTTGCCGGGAAGCCAAGGAGGTTATGTTTTCACTTATTCAGGAAGCAAGTTAGTTCTTGCTAAAGCCCTGAGCGATATCCAAGCCCAAAGAGCCGTTTATATCGATGACAACCTGTATATTCTATCGGATAACAAAGTTATTGTGGTAGATGAAAATAAATGGGAGAAAGTCAAAGAGATGGAGCTTTAGCGTAGTTAAAAGTTAAAAATTCAAAGGAATGATTAAAAATTGAAAATTTGGTACTGGTGCAAAAACCTCGACTTAAAATATTATGTTCACCGTGTCATTCCTGCGAAGGCAGGAATCCAGTAAACTTATACTTTATTAGACTAAAAGAATGATTGATAGGATCTTATAGTAAAAAAATAACCAAAATAACATTCTATTAGTTTAATAAAATCCTCCTGGATTCCTGCCTTCGCAGGAATGACACGTATTTGTTGATTTTACTTTATTTAAAATTTTAAATTACATTTCGATGGTTCCACTTACTCGCAAAATAGCTTTTATTGTCGCCTTTTTATCTATTTTCACTAATACTCTCGCCCTTGCTGATAATCAATCCAGTCAAGAGAGAATTGAACATTTTAGCTCTGATATTAGCATCAGTTCGGACAGTATCGCTACTGTCAAAGAAAATATCAAATATTTTTTTCCTGAAGCAAAACACGGTATTATCCGCGATATTCCGATTCAATATTCAATTTCTAAAAATGGCAAAACTCAAAACGTCAGCATTAAATTTAAACTGCTTGGGGTCAATATTCAGAAAGATGACGGGACAATTACCAGCGTTCCCTATACTGAGAGCAAAAATGGAAACTCCGAAGAGATTAAAATCGGAGATCCTAAAACAACCGTAACCGGTTTTCAAGATTATGTTATTAATTACCAAGTTTCTCGCGTAATTAATTTTTCCCCTGAAGGAAACCCTGATCAAGACGAGTTTTATTGGAATGTAACTGGGACAGAATGGTCTGTTCCTATCACATCTGCAGAAGCCTCCGTTACTTTTCCCACCAAAATTGACCCTGAAAAGTGGAAATTTGCCTGTTATGTTGGTACTCTCGGTTCCACTAGTCAGGAGTGTTCTATTGAAGCCTCTTCGGAAAACACAACCCATTTCGAAGCCAAATGGAATCTTGGTGCTAATGAAGGACTGACGATTGTTTCTGGCATTCCCAAAGGAATTTTAACCCCCACCAAAGAAAATCCCGTTTCCAATTTTTGGGAAAATGTTTTGCCTTATTTGTCATTGTTGTTGCCACTTTTCGTTTTTATCGGACTTTTTATTAATTGGTTTCTACGAGGACGCGACCCGGAGGGAAAAGGGACCATCATCCCTTATTACTCTTCTCCAGACGAGCTCACTCCCACTGAAATTGGAACTCTCTATGACGAAAAAGCCGATCTAAAGGATATTTCTGCCAGTATCATTGATTTTGCCGTTAAAGGATTTATTAAGATCAGGGAAGTAGAAAACAAAGGAGTTTTTGGTTTTTTCAAGGGTAAGAGCGACTATGAACTGATTCTCCTCCGAAGAGATGGTCTTCTTGTGGAACCAGAAAAAGAAATATTTGAAATAATTTTTCCTAGAGATTTAAATGAATTTAAATCGGAGCGCTCTATTGGAAATGATATGATGGATTTAATGGCCGAAGGAAAAGCTAAAATTTATAATGATCGCATAAGACTTTCTGAGCTTCAAGATAGATTTCCACAAAGAATAAATGACATAAAAACAGATATTTACGACGGCTTAGTTAAAAAAGGCTATTTCCCCAAGAGCCCCCAAAGAATTAGAAATGCTTATCTTTTTGTAGGATTAATCCTAGCTTTTTTGGGTTTTATTTTAATGGTAAATTCTGCTTCAATTTTAGTAGGCGGAAGCATCATCATCACCGGAATAATGGTAGCGATTTTTGGATTTTTTATGCCTAAAAAGACCGTTAAAGGCGTAGACGCTTATGAAAAAATTCTAGGTCTTAAAGAATATTTGACTGTCGCAGAAAAAGATCGCATTCAATTTCATAATGCACCCGCTAAAAGGCCAGAAACGTTTGAAAAATTATTACCTTATGCTATGGTGCTGGGAGTGGAAAAAGAATGGGCCATGCAATTCCAAAACATTTATCTTTCACCCCCTGGTTGGTATGAAGGAGCACCAGGAAGCAGTTTTAACACTTTTCTACTGATTAGTTCTTTGAATAACTTTAGTTCGGTCGCCAACGCTTCAATGGGAATTAAAACCGAAGGATCAGCTGCGGCTGGAGGAATGAGTGGCTTCGGCGGCGGCGGCTTTTCCGGGGGAGGATTTGGAGGAGGGGGGGGAGGAAGCTGGTAAACATTAGTTCATCAAGTTTATCAAGTTATAAAGTTTATAAAGTTAAATTAACTATAGACACTCTTACCATCCTGAATTTGTTTCAGAATCCTTATTTTAGTACAAATTCAGAGATCCTGAAACGAGTTCAATCTGACAGAAAAAAGGAGGATCGTATTTTTGTTCTCTTTATAAACTTGATGAACTTTATAACTTTATGAACTATTGCGGGGTATGGCCTAATTGGTAGGGCGCACGATTCGGGTTCGTGAGATTCTGGGTTCGAGTCCCAGTACCCCGACTAAACAAAATTATAAAGCTAAAGCTTTAGGGTTCGCCAGGTTATCCAACCTGGCGCCCAGTCGGATGACTGGGCGAGTCCCAGTACCCCGACTAAAAATCAGTTGTAAAAAGCCTTGATCAGACTATTGTACTCAGCAACCATTTTGTTATAGGCTTCTACTTTTTTGTTGTATTCGGACACTTCTCCTTTGTAGATGTTGACTGATTGATTGTATCCCGGGACCGAACTGTTGTAAGCTTCTATTTTTTTGTCTTTTTTTAGTTGGTTCATCTGCGACGTAAGGTTATCGATTGCTTTTCCAGCTTGTTCGATTTTATTTTTTAAAACAACTAGTCCGTCTTTTTCAGAACCGATACTTTTTTCCAAGAAGTCAATCCTATCTTTGGTTTTAAAGGTATCTGCCACCAAACTATAGCTTTTTCCTTCTTTTTTCTGATAAATCTGGACATTGCCCAGTTTCGTGGTATTTTGTTGGTTTTCTTGGCTTAAGCCAAAATTCTCTATCGTCTTTTTCTCAACTGCCGCATTCGTACCAGCTTCAATATCAGGGACTATACCAATTTTATGACCAGGTTTAGTGGTTTCAGCATAACAATATCCCGAACTGTAGGTGGAAAATTCTTTGGGGCATTCAATCCCAATTGCAATGTGTTTTTGGTCTTTATATTCAAAAAGCGCCGTCCCATAGCCCAATTCCCTGATTAATTCATCCGCCAAAAAGCTTTTTCCCGAGCAGACCCCTTTGTCTTCATAGAGGACTTCATAAGGATAATTTGGTTTTTCTTCCTTAACGTTTTGTTCGATATTCTTAGCTTTTTCTTCATCATAAGGAATGGTTTGGACAAAAGACAAAGCCAATTCCATTTCTTCGTCAAAAGAAAGTTTGTTTTTTTTTGCCAAATCCTTAATTTTACTGGCTAAGTCGGAAATAGTTTTATCCGAAGGGTCAGACTTTAAAAACATTCCGTAATAATCTTCTTCCCAATTTTGAGGCAAATTGCCATAATAGGAATATTCCTTGGGACTTTGAGCATAAAACTGATAGACAGAATCATAAAGATCTAAGCTTAGTTCATAATTTTTCCCCTTATATTCCCATTTGTAATCAGCCTTCTTAAGCCCCTGCAATAGAGGAAACTTCCGTTCTTCCGGCTTATTCGTGATCTCTTGAACATTCTTTTTTATATCCTCAATATTCAGGTTTTTCGAAATAATTCCCGATTGCCAAACAAAATAGAGAACTACTACTGCCCCAATTGAGACAATTATCCTCAATATTTTTTTCATTCGATATTTTTAATGTTTCTTTTATTTTAAACGCTAGAAATGAACACGCCAAACATAATTGATTTTAAAGAATATCTTTACAGATTATTCTTGCCGAGAGAGTAAAGTTCGGGTTAAATAAATATAGATAGAATTTTTTAGCAACTCGAATTGCACTTACGTTATTGTGTCATCCCGGGCTTGACCCGGGATCCAGGAGAATAAAAAATTACTCTAATTGGTCTAATTATACTCACCACCTAAGGCGGAGTTCCACTTTGCAGTGATAATTTACCTAAAAAACAAGCAATAAAAATAGAAATTAGAAATTGGTTCTTGGTATTTTGTTTAGAATAATTAGGTCAATTAGAGTAATTAGAATAATTAATGAGTCTAACTGGATCCCGGCTCGGAGGCCGGGATGACACCAGAAGAATTCAAAATTATTTTTGTCCTCGTAGTTCAACTGGATAGAACACAGGCTTGCGGAGCCTGCGGTTGGAGGTTCAAGTCCCCCCGAGGACACAACATTAGTTAAAAGTAGAAAGTTAAAAGTTAAAAGTACTTGGTGTCGCCCTTGGCGACAGTTAATTAAAGTCGTAAAAGACTAAACTTTAAACATTAACTTTTTACTTTCAACTTTCAACTAATTTTCAAGCATTTTATTTAGTTTCTCCACCGGTTCTTTTCCTTCGTTCTCGATGAGGAATCTTTGCCATTCGGGGGGGAAATTAGAAATGTCTTCTCCCTCAACTATTTTTTTGGTTGGGATGAATTCTCCCAGATCTGTCTTTAAAGAAGCGTCTTTCTCTTCAAGATTTAGCAGATTAATCCCAGATAGTTTCTGGCTAAAAGCTTCTTCAGCCTCAATTTCTTTTTGCTCTTTATTTTTTAGATCTTCATCGGAAATAACGATTAGATTGGTAGAAGAATCACACCGTTCTTTTTCCTGCTTGCCTGAAAGAATGCTTTTCTTAAGGTCAAAAATTTTTTTCAATTCTTGTCTTTGTTTTTTTAACAATAACAACATTCTTTTCTTTTTCTTCCTCTGAAATTTGAGAATTTTACTTTCTTTTATTTCAAAGAATACTAACAGAATGCCTAAAAATAAAAGAATCCAAGGAAAAATATAGAGCAGAATACTAAAAAAACTTAGTTCTTTAAGAAAAGAGCTAAGGAAAAATAAAAAAGATCCCAAAATTAAAACGGACCAAAAAAAAGGAATTTTTTTCTTTTCATCAGTTATTCTTTTCCCCCCTCTTGTTCTTTTAGATTGAAAAGAAGCAACACTAGTATTACGCCTAACACCGTTCCCCATAGCAAGCTTAAAATAATTACAAAACCCCAATTCGGAAAGATGAATTTTGTGTCCGAAGAAGAGTTCGTCAAATTAAAGTGCGGATTGTCCATTTTGTCAAATGAAGACAAATATCCTTGAGATTTTTTCCCTAAAACATTTTCTATCTCTTTAGCCTCTTTTTCCGTTTTTGTGGAATAGGATATTTCAATCAGTTGAGGAGCCTTTTTTCGCACTGCTATGCTGGAATTGTCAAAAAAACGCCAATCGGAAGAACGAAAATTCGCCCCGGTTTCAGACTTAATTTGGTTAGTTAAAGCGGGGGATTTCAACCATTCCTCCATAGAATCCGTCAGGGTATCGATAGCTTCAAGGGAATAGTAGTGGTCATAATTGAAGTTCGCTGTATCTTTTTCACTATCAGGAGAAACCACCATCGTATAAGTCGTATTCCAACTAGTACCCTTCATTTCTTCAAAAGCAAGTCCCAAAACAAGAGAAATCAAAACAACAAAAAGAACCACCGCCCTTTTTTTCCAAATTATGGCAAAAAGATTTGAAGTAGAGAGATAAGACATAATATAAAATAACAAATTTCAAATGACGAATGACGAATTAATGTGTCGCCAAAGGCGACTTTAATTAATTATCGCCAATGGCGACACCAAAATTTGTCATTTGACATTCGTCATTCGTCATTGTCTAATGTGCCGAGACCCGGACTTGAACCGGGGACACAAGGATTTTCAGTCCTTTGCTCTACCAACTGAGCTATCTCGGCGATTATTAAACTTTGCTCGGACTTTATCCGCCTCAGGCGGGAACTGAGCTATCTCGAATAGGATCTTAATTTTAGAATTTTAATTCTGTTTTATCGTAATATAGATTTAAAATAATGGAAAATGAGAAAATCAAAATGGAAAATTAAGGTGTCGCTTCGCGACAATTAATTGAATATCGCATCTGGCGATACCATAATTTTGCATTTTACATTTTTAATTTTGAATTATTTTCTCCTCGCCCGATTTCTTTCAACCTCAGTCAAATACTGTTTTCGCAGTCGAACACTAATAGGCGTAACTTCCAGATATTCGTCTTCGGCCATCGTTTCTAGGCCCCTTTCAATTGTCATTTCAATAGGCGGGATCAGTTGTATGGCATCGTCTGATCCGGAAGCTCTCATGTTAGTAAGTTTTTTACCTTTAATTGGATTGACGGCCATATCTTGACCTTTGGAAACGTTTCCGATAACCATACCTTCATAAACTTCCGTTCCTGGTGAAATATACAAAGCCCCTCTGTCTTGCAGGTTATACAATGAAAAACCCAACGCCTTGCCGGAAACCATAGAGACCATAGATCCGGTTTCACTCCTTTTTATCTCTCCGACATGTTGTTTAAATCCAATAAAGCGACTGGAAAAAATTCCTTCGCCTCGAAGATCGACGATAAACTGGTTACGGTAGCCCATAATGGCTCTTGTTGGTGCCTCAAAGGTGATTCTGGTTTCTTTCCCTTCAGTTTCCATTCCGGTCATAATAGCTTTTCTTTTTCCCAATTTTTCAATCACTACTCCAGCCATTTTTTCCGGAACATCAATAGTAATCTCTTCAAAAGGTTCCAATTTTTTACCATTTTCCTCTTTGACAATGACTTGAGGCTTGGAAACCTGTATTTCATAGCCTTCTCTTCGCATATTCTCCAGAAGTATAGCCACATGAAGTTCTCCTCGGCCAAAAACCTTATAACTTTCCGCTTGAGAAAAATCTATTTTCAGCCCCACATTGATTTCTAATTCTTTTTTCAAACGATCTCTAATCTGAGTATTAGTGACGAATTTACCCTCTTTTCCTGAAAAAGGAGAGTCATTGACTAAAAAATTTAAAGAAATGGTCGGATCGTCAATTTTAATAGCAGGAAGAGGCTCGATTTCAGGAGAATCACAAATTGTTTCCCCAATATAGATATCGGAAATCCCAGCCACCATCACAATATCACCCGCGAAAGCTTCTTTGACTTCTTCTCGATCAAGACCGGAAAAAGTGAAGATTTTCGTAATTTTAGAAGAACGAGTTTCCCCTTCCGCTTTTCTTACAAAAATATTGCCTTCTCGCAAAGTTCCTTCATAGATTCTACCAATCGCAAGCCGACCTAAAAAATTATCATATCCAAGACTAAAAGGTTGCATTCTTAAATTTTGGCTGGGATTTGAAGAAGAGGATGGAACTTTTTCCAAAATTAAATCTAGAAGAGGAGTAAGATCCTTTGAATCGTCGTCTTGACTTAATTTGGCAATTCCCTCTCTGGCAATCGCATAAACTGTGTGAAAGTCAAGTTGTTCGTCGGTTGCTCCCAAATCTAAGAAAAGTTCAAAAACTTCTTCCTGTACAATTTCCGGTCGAGCACCCGTTTTATCAATTTTATTAATCACTACAATCGGCTTAAGACCAAGCTCCAAAGATTTTTTCAGTACAAACCTAGTTTGAGGCATCGGACCTTCTTTGGCGTCTACGACAAGGATAACACTATCAATAGAACGCAAAACTCGCTCCACTTCGGAACCAAAATCAGCGTGTCCGGGAGTGTCTACGATATTAATTTTTGTTCCTTTATAGTTTACCGAGGCATTTTTGGAATAAATAGTAATTCCTCTTTCCTGTTCCAAAGCGTTGGTGTCCATCGTAAACCCCTCTTTAGCCATACCTGTTTGCTTTAAAATAGCGTCGGTTAAAGTCGTTTTTCCGTGATCAACGTGTGCAATAATTGCAATATTTCTAATCTCCATATTATTGATTTATTCTACAAAACTAAAAACTAGCCTATATTTTTATTTTGGGCTAATTTGAAGGCGTAATTAATGAAATTTCCAATTTTCAATGAATTTTCAATTTATTAATTGCGAAATGTTTTAATTAAAGGAAAATTGAAAATCATATGTCATCCCGGGCCCCAAACCATTCGGTACGGGGTAAATTTGACCCGGGATCCAGGAAATGAAATTAGACTGATAAAACGTTCTTTTATTGCCTTTTATTAAGAAACTGAATATAAAATAATTTTCTATTAGACTAATATCGTTCTCCTGGATCCCGGCTCGGGGGCCGGGGTGACATACGTATACGAATATGGTACATTTAGCAAAAAATTTAATATCTTGATGAACTTTATAACTTTATAACTTGATAAACTAATATGATTCTCTCAAGCACCGAAATTCGTGAAAGATTTCTTAAATTTTTTGAAAACAAGGGTCATTCTATTTTACCTTCCGCTTCCATTGTCCCGGAAAATGATTCCAGCGTGCTTTTTACCACGGCCGGTATGCAACCTTTGGTTCCTTATTTGATGGGAGAAAAACATCCTGATGGAGGCAGGCTTGCCAACATTCAAAAATGCATTCGACTTCAAGATATTGAGGAAGTGGGAGATGCTTCTCACGACACTTTTTTCGAAATGCTGGGGAACTGGTCGCTGGGGGACTACTTCAAAAAAGAATCTATTCCTTGGAGTTTTGAATTTTTAACATCTCCGGAAATTGGTCTTGGGATTGATCCTAACCGCATTTACGTCAGTATTTTTTCCGGCGATGAGGAAAATGCCTGCGATGAAGAATCAATTAGAATTTGGAAAGAAGTTTTTGCCACTATTGGAATCGACGCCAGGATTTATCAGGAAGAAAATTTGGAACCAAAAAATGAACTTAGACCTTTTTATAAAATATTTCTCTTAGGCAAAGAACACAATTGGTGGCCGGCCGGCGGAAAACATCCTGGACCTCAGGGACCTGACACGGAAATTTTTTTCTACTGGAAGGAAGAACAACCGGATTTTGAAAAAGAGAGGCTAGGATTTAATGATGACAATTTCTGGGAAATTTGGAACAATGTTTTTATGGAATTCAACCGTCAAGATAACCAATATTTGCCCCTCGAAAAGAAAAATGTCGATACTGGAATGGGTCTTGAGCGGATTTGCGCCATTATGGAGGATCGCCAGGATATTTTTCTAACCGATCTTTACAAGCCCATTATCAAGATTCTTGAACAGGAAAGCAACACGGATTATGGAACGGACAAAAAAACCACACGAGCTATGAGAATTGTAGCTGATCACTTGCGCACCGCTGTTTTTATAATGGGAGACGATGCCCAAATTGTGCCGTCCAATCTGGGAAAGGGGTACGTCCTTCGAAGATTAATTCGAAGAGCCATTAGGTTTAAAAAAGTATTAGGAATTTCCGATGAAAATAAAAACGCTTTTGAACAAGTAGTTCGCACAGTCGTAGAAACCTATGGGGGGATTTACCAAGAATTGGGAAGAAACTTTAATTTTATTTTAGAAGAGCTTAAAGCAGAGGAAGAAAAATTTCAGAAAACCTTGGAAAAAGGACTCAAAGAATGGGAAAAAATTTCTCAGAAGGGGGCTATCGACGGAAAAGATGCTTTTTTGCTTTTTTCCACCTATGGCTTTCCGCTGGAACTTACTCAGGAGTTAGCTGAGGAAAAAGGAATTTTTGTAGATAAAGTAAGCTTCGAGAAAGCTTTCGAAGAACACCAGAAAATTTCTCGCAACGGTTCGGAAAAGAGATTCCGAGGAGGATTGATAGACAACAGCCAGGAAACTGTAAAGCTTCACACCGCTACCCACCTTCTTCAATCTGCCCTGAGAAAAGTTTTAGGAATCCACGTTATGCAAAGAGGTAGCAACATTACTCCTGACCGGCTGAGATTTGATTTTATTCATTCAGAGAAAATGACCCCCGATCAAATTGCCGAAGTTGAGAAAATTGTCAATAAAACAATAAATGATTCATTGCCAGTTACTTTTGAAGAGAAAGAATATAAACAAGCGGTTAGTGAAGGAGCTTTAGGGTTTTTTGAAAGTCGCTATGGAGAGAAAGTCAAAGTGTACACTATAGGCGAAAAAAACAACCCTTTCAGCAAAGAAATCTGCAACGGTCCGCACGTGTCCAATACTTCTGAGTTGGGGAGTTTTAAAATTATTAAAGAAGAATCGGTAAGTGCAGGAGTAAGGAGGATTAAAGCGGTGATAGGGAAAATTTAAAATTTCAAATTTCAAATTGAATACCGAATTAGACTCACTAATCAAAAATACTCAGACTATTCCTGGCTGGCTCAGCATCAAGGAAGGAGTGTTTCTGTACTTTCTTTCTCAAAAAACTCCCTTGAATGGGATTATTGTTGAAATTGGCTCCTATAAAGGAAAATCCACCGTCTTTTTGGGAAGTGGAATCAAGAACACTAATGGAACCAAACTATTTTCTATTGATCCTCACGTTGGATCGATAGAAAAACCTCAAGAATACAAGAAAATAGACACTTTCGGAGAATTTTGGGGGAATATTAAACTGTTTAAACTGGAAAAAAAAATTATCCCCATTAAAAAAACTTCCCTGCAAGCGATTAAAATTTTTTCAGAGAAAATAGATCTTCTATTTATAGACGGATCTCATATTTTTAAAGATGTGAAGAATGATCTGTCCCACTGGGTTCCCAAAGTAAAAAAAGGTGGGTGGGTCATCATTCATGACGCTACCGTCCTTCCCGGACCCTGGAAAGCTTCGAAAAAATTTCTCATTTTTTCTCCCAAATTTCAAAATATCGGCATGATTGGAAGCATGATTTTTGGTAAATATACAGACCCGGAAAATATTTTGGTAAAATTCAAAAATATATTTTTAAATTTTTTCTCCTACCTTTATATAATATCGTATGTTATCATGAGAAGAATAAAAAATTGGATTAAATATTAACATGAACCGTTCTCAAAGAGTTATAATTATCGTTATAAACCACTACACTACCTCTGTTCTCAAAGATTTATTGAGGAATTTTCTTAGCTCGCTTCCTTCACATCCCCAGATCCGGATTGATTGGGTAATCTCGGACGCTCGTGATAATTTGGAAGAGGAGCGGGAACAGGCTTTGGTCTTCGAGAGAGAGATGAGAGAAGAATTTAAGAATAAAAAAAGAAACTTTCTCTATTTTTTCACCTTGGAAAACAAAGGATTTGCCAAAAATGTCAATCGAAGCCTCAGTCTCTTCAAAAGACGTTTTGGCTCAAAAAACAAGGTAGACGGTCTCGATGGAAGCGAACTGATTTTTCTCCTTAATCCTGACACTTCCCTTTACTGGTCCAATTTAGAAAAAGCCGTTAAGTTTATGAATGATTGTCCTAGCGCCGAAATAGCCGGACTTTCCCTGACCAGTCCCAAAGGTCAAAGAGAAAAATGGGGGCACAGCACTTCCTTTCCTTCTCTAAAATTATTTTCCAAAGGAAAAAGATTCTCCGAACCGAGCAAGCTGGAAGAGCCTAATCAAGTGGCCTGGGTTTCTGGTGGAGCAATGTTAGTGAGGCTCTCCTGGTGGAATAAATTAAAAGGATTGGATGACGGTTTTTTTCTTTATTTTGAGGATGTGGACTTCTGCAAACGAACGGAAATTGCTGGCGGAAAGGTTTTCTTTTTACCCGGAATACCCGTCGGTCACCGAAGAGGGGGTGCAAAAATAACCATTTTTCGCCGTAAAGAGCTTTATTACACTTCAGAAGCCAGATTTTTCCGCATCTACCGCCCTGCTACAGAATATCTTTTACTGCGCATTTTCCGTATTCCCTTCAAAATATTCTATTTTTTTCACGCTTACTTCCGCTTTTCTTTCTGGAAGGAAAAGGTTAAAGAGAACGTTGTTCTTATCCGTCAAGAAAGATCCAACAATTATCCCATTCTCAAAGGACATTTGGAAAGGCTCAGAAAATTTAGATTTATCAAAGAACTTTGGATCATCACTTTTTTCGTTAGTTTGGCAATTTTAGGAGGAGCGATTTGGAGTCAATTTTCCCTTTCCCCTCCCTTGATTTTGCACTATAATGCTTATCTGGGAGTGGATTTTTATGGCAATGCTTCTTATTTTCTAATCTTTCCCCTCTTGACTTTTTTGATCATATTTTTTAATTTTCTTCTTGGCACAGCCCTTTTCTTTTCCAAAAAATACGCTAAATACACTCTCCTCCTGGCCGGAGCCAGTCTAATTTTTACCTTATTAATGGCTATGGCAATGATTAACTTGATTTTAGTAAACAGGTAAAATTTCTCTACAGAAAGCAAACAGACTTTTAGAGCGTCTTTATTCCCTTAAAGCATTTCATCTGATTTAAAGAAAATATTTGGATAATTATTGAAATAATAATTATCCACAGAGCGTAGTCGTTCAAAAAATCAAAAGCCATGGCTGGGAAAATAGTGGAAACAATTGCCATCCCAATAGAGACTCCACAAACCGGAGCTCCCAAGGTGCAGGCGTGCAGAGCTGAAAGACCGATAAGACCAGAAATTATCCCAACAATTGATTGTATTTTTTGTTTTCTTTGAGCAATAATTTTGTCTTTTACGCTTCTCACGAGGCAAGTGAAAGTCAGAGAAAAAGAAATAATAAAGAAAATTCCAATTAAACTGTAAAAACCATAAAAAATTTTTTGAGGAACTAAAAAATAACTCACAAAGAGCATTAAAGCGAAAATAGAAAGACAATATCGGCTTTTAAAAACCTGACTGAAGCGAGTGTTTTTCATAGAATAAAACAAAAAATAATTTCGTTTCCATTATACATTGCAAAAACGCCTGAAGACAAAATTATTAAAGCCTCATCGCATAAACTCACGAGGATTTTTTCTTTTTTAAAAGAAAATTTTACCAAAATTAGATTGTTTCTGTAATATTCAAAAATAAAAAAGGCTCGATTTTTTAATCAAGATCGAGCCTTGGGTGAATTTAGTTTTATTGAGGTGAGGTTTTTTTGTCTTGGAGTGTAGCAGTAAATCCGATAGCTTGTTTGGTCTTGACTAATCTTTCGTATTTTTCAATTTCCAAAACGATATCTTCTGTTGAAACAAGAGTGGGGTTTTCTCCGTTGCCGGCTTTTCGAACTTTTTCTTCTAGAGTTCTGCGAGTAATTTCAGCTAGGTCTGCTCCATTCATTCCTTTAGTCAAAGCAACTAATCTATCAATGTCAATCTCGTTGAACAAATAACGCCTAGCTGTCTTTTCTGCTTTAGCGAAGTGAATCCTGAGTATGTGCTCCCGACCTTCGTCGTCTGGCAGGGGAACTTCTACTAGTCTATCGATTCGTCCAGGACGTTTAATGGCCGGATCAACCGCATCTAATCGATTAGTTGAAGCAACTACGATGATGTTTTCAATTGATTCAATGCCGTCGAGATTTTGAAGTAAAGTACTAACTACTCTTTGAGTGGCTTCGTGCGAAGAATCTCTTTGGGAGGCAATCGCATCAATTTCATCAAAGAAAATAATGCTGGGACCGTTCTTTTTGGCAACATCAAAAACCGCTTGCATTCTTTTTTCCGATTCCCCATACCATTTCGAGGTCATGTCTGATACTTTGATGTTGTAAAAATTAGCCCTTGCTTCGGTAGCAAGAGCCTTAGCCATAAGAGTTTTTCCAGTTCCGGGAGGACCAAAAAGCAACACGCCTTTTGGTGGTTTGGTGCCCCAATGTTTGTAAAGACCGGGATTTTTAAGGGCGAAGGAGATTCCTTGAATTTCTTTTTTTCCTTCTTTTTGCCCCCCGATATCGGAAAAAGAAATCTCGGTTTTTTCCACTTGAATCACGCTTTTCACGGGTAAATTATTTGTGTTTTCAGCGAGATTATTCTCCTTGGAAGGCTCTTCTTTGGGAATCGACGAGTCTGGTCTTAGATACAGCCTTGTTCGAGGTGGTTCCCAGTTGTTTTTTTCGTAAATTCCCGTTAGCACAACCTCAATAATTCTAGCAAATTTCCAAAGATCCTTCTTAAAAGCTTCTTGGTGGGAAATGACTTTATCAGGAGTGGAAAATCCTCCAAAAATTTCGAACTGATGCCCCACAGTAATTTCAATGAATTCAAAAGGAATCTTCCCATGAGAAATGGCAAATTCTTCTTCTCTTTTTTTATTTAGAACAAAGACAACTCTGTTTCTCAGGGAGAGGTTAAAGTTTTTAGCAAGCTTTTTTTGGGGAATAGAAAATTTAGGTTTTTTGACGTTAACCAGGCTAAATAATTTGTTTTGAGCCATAATCATAGCTCTTAACTGATACGTCGATCCGTTACTGTTCCCCTGAACAAAAATTTCTTTTATCGGAAAGGCAAGACTTGTTTTGATTAACTCAAATTCTCTTTGGAAAATATTGCCTTTTAAATCACAAATTTTTGTATGGGAATTAGAAAATTGTTTAAAAAGCTTTTCAACATTTTCAACTACGATTTCAAACCTTTTTTCTTTCATCAGAGCACCTCCCAAAACAGTTTATGTTAAAGAACTTTCAGTATTTTCGGTAGTATTTAGTTATTAATATAATAATGTTATTGTCAAAGCAAACAAAGTTTATATTTCTTTTGAGTATTTATATTTTTGGGCACTGGTATAGAAATTATGACCTGAAATACTGTATTATCGGTGCTAGGTCGTGAATTCGATACCAGTACCCGAATTTGGAAGTCACAAATTGTGACTTCCAAAGGGGATGTGAAAGGTTTAAGAAAATTACCCTATGCGTTCACCGAGCAAGGAGTGGCAATGCTTTCCAGTGTTTTAAAAAGCGATAGAGCAATTATGGTTAATATCCAAATCATCAGAACTTTCACAAGAATCAGACAGTTCCTTTTTAATCATAAAAGCTTGAAAGATAAGATTGATTCTTTAGAACGAAGATATGATAATAATTTCAAGATTGTTTTTGATGCAATTAAGAAGATGATGGTTGAGGAAGAGAAACCTAAAGAAATTATGGGATTTCACATAAGAGAAGGGGGCGAGAAATAAAAAACCGCACAGATTTTAATAAAACTTGTACGGCTTGATTGATTATCATTTTTTAATTATTTCAGATTCTTTCCGCAAATTTCGGCAAATTCGCGAAACATCTGCTCTGTTTCTTCGTCAACTTTGACAAATCTTTGCCCCAAAGGATGGTTTGTGTTCAACACTATCATCTTCTCTTGAATATTTTTAATAATCTCCTGAATTCTTGAGTTTTTTCTTTCAAACTCTTCGAAATCAGGACGCTCAAGATAAACTTCTAGTAAATCACTGGCTTCTCCTAAAAACATCTTTCAATCCCTCCTTTGTTGAATTTTCCTTAGTTTTTTATTGCATGGATATATATTCCAAACAAGGGGTTTGGTTTATTTATTGATTTTTGATAGGATAAAAATGTGTTTAATAAAAAATTAGAATTGGGCTAGTAAAATCACTTTAAGGAGGGAAAACTGTGATGAAGTTCTTTGCAGAGATTAAGAAAAAGATTAAATGGTTTTGGATCAGAAAATATGGTGAGCCTTATAGTTTTGAGTGGCTTTCGGAATCAGATACCAGAGGTGTGCCAGTGGGTCCGGAATTAGAAGCTCATCATCTTACTTTCCATGATATGGCATGGTATGCTTGCTGTTTTCGTTTGACTAAAGAGGTGATCCTTAGCGATCTTGACGCCAATGCAATCAGAATTAGTCGGTTCAGGCGAACCGTTGGATGCAGTGGCATAACAACTTTTCAGCCTTGTAAGATTGAATCAGAGTAATCTTTTTTTTGCGGGAGAATAAAACTCCCGCCCAATTCTAATTTTTTGTCGTTAGCATAATTAATCTCATTAATCAATATGAACATAGAAAATCCAAATTATTTAAAA